>NZ_JBQQCN010000030.1:0-53744 GCF_052246795.1 Halobacillus sp. K22
GTTAGAATACACGTACACGCAACTCCTTTTCTGCTTGTTTCTCGTCAATTCAAGTGTAGTAAAGATTGGAGCTTGCGTGTTTTTTTATACTAAATTTTTATCTACCCCAACAAATATTTTAGAGCCTCAATAAAGCGCAGGGCAAGCAATGTTACTATCATTACTGGTTTTAACTATTGCTATAATTATCTTAGGGAAAGTGATATTCTCCCTTTATAAGGAGATGAAGATCGGGATTCCTTTTAATGACGAACGTTCGAAAAAGCTTAAACTCTTCGCTGCGGGGCACGCATATTTTTATTCTTTATTTCTATGGATCGTCTTGTTCGCATTTAAAAAATATTTTCAAACAGACGACCTACTAATAATCGGCCTCGGGAGTATGGTCTTCCTTTTAGCATTTTCGTGGTTAAAGATTAAAAAACAGAGCGGAACGATGGAATGAGAACACGGATAAAAGAATTTCGAGCCAGGCATGACTTAACGCAAGCGGATCTTGCACGAATGGTCCATGTGAGAAGGGAGACTATCGTTTTCCTTGAAAGAGGAGAATATAACCCTTCTCTCAAATTAGCTGCTAAAATTGCTTATCAATTCCGGGAACCAATAGAAAATGTTTTTCTTTTTGATGAAGAAGAGCTCTATTGAAAAAACCTCGCTGTTACAGCGAGGTTTTTTAATAAGTTAAATACGTTTCTTTTGCAGCTTGAACCAGTAACCGCCCAAAATGCTTGCACCAATAACCATTGTGACCGTTGAAAGAATCATGTGAATAGATGAGGCTACCACTACGTTGCCGGTTACCACAATCACGAATCCTACAACTGCATTCAATAGCAGTGAAAAAAGATAGAGCCAAGATAAAGTTACATGATATTTAAATTTAGAAGCGTATATAACGAACCATACCGCTGCTACTAAAATCACGATTGTTGCTACCCAGTGAAGAGAATAAACCATGTTAGCAATCGATTCACTTCTGATCAGATATTCGACTGCGGGTATATCGAGCATGACATTACTTGCACGACTGTGTTTGAAAAAAGCTCCTAGAATTACTTGCATGACATAGATACTGAAACCTATTATAAACGTTCTGTAGCTCATGGATATAGTGGACCAGCTTGTCCGTTCCAGCTCAATTTTCTTCTCATGAAGACTATAGCTTAAGAGGACAAGTACAATCAATAGAATTTGACTGAACGTAACATCAAGCGTTGTGAAACCTGGAGGCGTACCCAGCAAAACATTGAAACCTCCAACTAATGACTGAAATACCAGCAAGCCCAGACTCAATATGGCTAGAATAAGCACGGACCTCCGCTTACGGTGTTTAAATATTGCACCGACTGCATTGATGAAAGTAAGCATGGCGAGTAAAGGAACCATTAAACGGTGTGAATATTCTATAAGAACGTGATAATCAGTAAAATCAGGTATGACTGAACCATTACAGAATGGCCATGACGTTCCGCACGCATCCCCGGAATTTGTCGCCACAACAAGATTTCCAAGAATAAGAGCGAGGAACGTAACAAACGTAGTTAAAATTGAAAATTTCTTCATCGTCTTACCCTTTCTCTATATATAATGACGATCGTCAATACATTGAAGCATTCATATAAAATCATATCATGAAAGTCGAATAATAGAGAATGATAAACCCCATCATGCTCATGAACTTTTTGTGAACGAACGCTTTTTTCGGATTTTCTTCACAATTAAATAAATAAGAGAGAGTAGAATGAGCAGGGTATTAATCAAAGAGAAGATTCCAGCGTAATGTTCATTATCCCAATAAGATACCTTGCTTCTGAAAACATATGAGCTGACTGGATAAAATAAAGGAACGGCATCCTCTACATGAGTGAGCAGATCGATAACTACGTGCCCAAGCCACCCATAGATTAGAGCAGTCCATTTCGTGAGCTTATGCCCCTTCCAAACGAGGATTATAGCAAATACCACGGTCCATATAAACATAGAATGACCAGCCTGTCGAAGAATACTCACCACTGGATGGTCAAATAAATCGTGAACTATGCCAAAAAGTGATCGTAAAGGGGCAGGATCATTTAAGACCTGCCAAGCATTACGAGAAATACATAAATATAAAAACATCACATAATAAACAATATCCGGTAAAATACTTCCAAATATAAACCATCCGGTGTGCTTATGTTTTCGGCTTACAAAAAAAGTCCAGTATCCGTGATGAAGTGTATTCATTTCATCACCTCCCCCTTCTGCTTGTTTCATACTCTTCTGACAAGCTGTAACTATAAAACAGAAAGTATAGGAAAATGACAACTGTATTTCAAGAAAAAGCCCACCTTACAACAAAAGGTGGGCTTGATTTACTCAGCTACTCTTTTTCATTAATTACCAGAATCATTGGCAATTTTCCATGTTCCAAGACGTCTCGGATCTCCACCGCCATACATCTGGGTCACGTCCTCATTTGTACGAATACCAAGACCCTGGATGCCTCCATAGAAAACGGGAGAGTCATGGGTGATGACAGAATAATCCATTTCACTTCTCAAACGGTTTACAGCTCCTTGATCCACCATGTTTTCCAAGTGGACAACATTATCTTCTGTATAGAACCGTGAACGGCTAATGGCTTGTTGAAGTGTAAGTTTCTCGCCTTCCTCCGTCACTCCATATTCGTACTGAATTAGAGCCTGAAGAAGCATAGCAGGAATCCTTGATCCCCCCGGAGAGCCAATTCCAAGAACGGCACGCCCGTTTTCCGCAAAGACTAATGGAGATACGAAAGAACGAGGCCTCTTACCAGGCTCATAATCGTTCATAGCGCCATCTACGGTGTCAAAGTTGCTCATCTGATGGTTCATAAAGAACCCTTCTATATAGCGTCCAGAACCAAAGAATTTCCCGAGTGAGTTTGTGGCAGAGACCATCATGCCATTCTTATCCACTACGACAAAATGTGTGGTATTTCTAGAATCTGCTTTTTCGCCAGGGGAAGTAAGAATTTCAGATGAACTGGTAAGCTCCTGCCCACCTACATCAAATTCTTCTTCAAATAGTTCCTTAGAATAACTTTCAGACGTAAGATTCTCCTGATTTATATCCACAAACTTAGGATCACCAAGTGTATGAACACGATCGGAATAAACTCGATTCACTATCTTGTTCACTAGGTGAATGTAAATATCTTTATACTGAGGCTGATTTACAACCTCCTGCATATTTTCTGGCATGTTTCCAGCTAAAAAGGCAGGAAGTTCTCCATTTTCATTTTCAAATTCTGTGCGCAGTACTTCTTCCAAATTATTTTCTAATGTTTCAAGCATTTGAAGAGCCTGAATAACAATAATACCGGAAGTTGGTGAAGATCCTGCATAAACTTGTTGACCTTTAAAGTCACCTGAAGGAGCCACACGCTCCTCAACTTCATAAGATGCCAGGTCATTAGGTCCGAAGTTGACCTGTTGTTTAATCTTCTCAGCTATTTCACCTTGGTAAAATGCTTGCGGTCCGTTTTCCTGAAGCGTTTTAAGCGTGTTTGCCAGTTCATCCTGTATCAGTGTTTTATTCATCTCTAATGCCCGACCTTCTGGATAAAACTTATTAGATACCGCGGGATCTTCATTTCCGCTTTGGATAAATCTTCTGGAGTTTTGAAGCTGTTCGTGAAAGATCCGGCCAACTTTCACGCCATCTTCACTATGTGTCACTGCGTCATCTAGCAGCGTGCTCCAATCCATATTACTACCGTAATCCTCATAAATGGCACCCATCCCTTTAACAAATCCGGGCACCGCTATATCTCTATCAGGTCTCGCACCGCTTTGAGGCGCAGCTTCTCTATAGTCGTAGGTTTTAGCACCTTCGCCAGGTTCATGTACAATCATCTGGCCGCCGCCACCCATTCCTGATCCGTAAGGTTCAACAACATTTAGAACAAACGATACAGCGATTGCTGCTTCTGCTGCGTTACCGCCTTCGTCCAACACCTTCATTCCAGCTTCTACCGCAAGCGGGTGAACAGCACTTACGCCGTAAACTTTAGAAGCATTTTCACCGTCTGCGTTGCTTACTTCAACTGTTTCTGATCGATCTTCTACCGTATAAGGTTCACGAAACTGGTCGAATTCTTCTTCAAAATAAAAATTCCATCCAACCAGGCCGATAAAGACAATCGCGGCAATGGTGTACGTGATTTTCAAATAATTCAAGGCACCAGCCCTCCTATCCTTCTATTACTCCAGCTTTTTTCAAATCAATAACTAATCGGTCATCTTCCATGCGCCAGTACTCATTGTCCAACTCCTTACGAAGCGTTCGGAAAATACGGAAGTCTCTTAAAGGCTTCAAGAGTCCATTCGTTTCCCGTGGACGTGTATCGGAAATTTGCATGGGTACAAAGGAGAGCTCAGCTCCACCATCTGTTAGAAAGTCCATTTGAGCCATAGTCGAATCCCTGGTTCTTGTCCATCCCTGGTCAAAAACGAAGTTACCAAGACTATTCATAACAATCGCTGTGTTTCCATTATCCTGAGGGTTGTTCGGGTCACCTTCAACTTGCACACGCGTGACAGGCTCAAGCACGTGGGGATGGTGTCCAATGATGACATCAGCTCCCATATCCGTCATTAGGTAGGATAAAGTCTCCTGCTCCTGGCTCGTGCCTCCTGCGTATTCATCCCCCCAGTGGGAATGCACCATAACCACATCGGCGTTTTCATTCGCTTCTCGAATGCGTTTTTGCAAAACGCCCAGTCCAGAACCGGTGAGAACCCCTCCGACGTATTCATTTGCACTATATCCTTGTACATAAACATCCGTAAAACCAAGGATGGCTATCGTTCGGCCATTTGCTTCATAATAGTGAATTTTACCAGCATCCGTATGCTTCTCTTCTTCAGGAAAAAGATCTTCAGAAGGGTCCAAAGCTTTCCCTATCCCGAGTAAGTCTATATCCAGAGGCCCCATATTCTTAATAGTTTCCTCCAGAGATAGACTTCCATAGTCCATCGTATGGTTATTAGCCAAATTCACAGAATCAAAGCCGGCCTTCGCCACAGCTTCTCCTGCTCCTTTGTCGGAATATAAGTGAATAGCTTTATTACGCAGCTCGAAGTCCTCCATGGTATCTTTTACTTGAGGATTATCCGCATCAATAACTGGGTTTTCAAAGTTACCTGTTGTATGATCCGATTCTTCAATATAAGGCTCTACATATTCAAACACTCGGCCAATCGGCTCACCACTTCTTTCAGCAGCTTCACGGACGTGCCGGCCAAGCATCATATCGCCCACCATCGATACCCTATACTCCACATCATCTGGTCTTGTATCCCCTGGCATTGGTGGTCGGTCGATCCATTCATGGCCAAAAAAAGGAATAGCCAGTAGAGCCGCAACAATGAGCGAGTGGGGGGCAGCTTTTTTCTTGTGCTTTTTAGTCCATACTTTCATTTTGTACTTTATATCATTCTCGTTCATAAAAAATGCTCCTCTAAATCAAGTTATAAACTGTAATGGCCACAAACGTAAGGAAGGCAATGACAAATGTAGCACTAAAGGTAGGAAGTACTCCCTGTTTTTGGATCGAATTCGCTATAAGTCCCGGCACAATAACCCCTATCCCCCGGAGTTCCATCGTAGGAAATGGGGTTAGCGGATACAGATAGTCCATTGACATCTTCATCAAAACACCCACTGTAAGCATAGCCGCAAATTTACGACGTCCATAAAGCACAGTAAATCTAGAAAGCACCTGTGAAACTATTAAATACGTTAATAAACTAATTAATCCTACTACTAATACATACATAACCTGATCAAAAATCAAAGCTACATATCCCGGGACGACCAAACCAGCTGGTACTACCCCTGTTTTCTCAGAGTATAATAAACTCAATAACACACCTACAACTATTGCAATATATAAATCTGTACCGAACACGACAACTCCAACTCCTTTAGCGGTATTTCACTTTACTTATTTGTTTGAAGAGTTCTTTCTTCATAAGCTTCTTCTGTGATGGTATGGCTTTCTTCTTCTTCCCAGCTTGTTTGATAGTCTGATAGAGAAGGCACGATTTCAAGGTCCTGAATCGCAGCTGCCAATTCTTCTCCTCCACCTACAATATTTCCTATTCCATAAATGACACTATTACCAGGCAGGTCTTGCAAGTGTTCTACAATAACTTCTGCAGACTTATTCTCCAAGTTGATCAGGTTCGAAGCCGATATGCTGCCCTCATTATAGGCGTTTATAACAGGATCTACGGTTTCTCCCATTACAATCAGGTTATCCATGTCAATATGCGGCAGTACTCTCTCAGCAAAATCAATCGTACGTTCGACTCGGTCGCTACGGCAGTTCATAATGACGGTCTTTTCCTCCGTAGGGTAATCCAATTCCTGAATTCGTTCCCAAATGTTTAAGGTGGAGGTGATATCGTTCGCAGCAAATCCATTAAAGAAGTACTTAGGAGCACGTTTTTTACCGAATCTGTGCACACGCATAGCACCAGGGTCGACAGGTGCACTCAGCATGCCTCGAAGGGCTACTTCCCGGTCAATTTCCAGAATGTCAGCAACGGCAAGCGAAAGTGCCGCGTTCTGAGGGAAGATCATGAACGGGAATTTCTTTAAATATTCTTCTTCGAACAGACTTTCATCCGCAACTACAACTTTTGAATTACGGCGTCGGGCTATTTTCTCAAAATAACCTTTGTATGGTGTATCAGGGATTACTACATGTCCATTATGGGGAATAGTGGAACTAAAGGCTTCCGCAATGTCATCCAAAGTTGGCCCCATAACATCCATATGGTCTTCAATTACGTTAGCAATCACTGTGATATTTGCTTTGACGAGGCGCTGTTGGAAAATCCTTTGATACTCTGGATTTACCGCCATACACTCACTGACAAAAGCATCCGCTCTTCGCTTTACCACTCTTTTCGCCATTGTCTTCTGCTCACTAATGTTAGGTCCTTGCAGACTTCTGACAATTGGCTCCTCTTCTTCCTGATCCCAGTAGAACATACGGGCGGAAGTTCCTGTGGTCTTACCGGCTACCCTTCTGCCATCTTCCTTCAAAATTCCCATGATAAGACGGGTAACCGTGGATTTCCCTCGTATTCCATTAACCAGAATACGGGTAGGGATTTTTTTCAAATTCCGGTCATGAGATGATTTTTCTCTCAAACCAATGACTAGGACTATCACTGCAAAAATAGCCAAATAAACGATTTCCTCCACTACTTTTCCTCCTTAAATTTCCTTTCTTGAATGTAAGACGCTTTTTTATTACCTTATGTAATAAGCTAATATTCTCTATCTACGTCCCATGAAAGTATAGATAATATTCCATACCCTATTAAACATTTTTCAAAAGGAATTTTCAAAAGTTTAATGATTGTTTAGATATAATTTATTTTATAAAAACTACGACTCCCAGGTCCCTAACAAATTCTAGAAAATCATACGCCCTGGAGTCCCTCTACGCCCAATTGTCGTGTTTAAAACGTATAATACGCTTTTCAACGTCCAATCCGTTATGGATAAGATCCAAAACTCTACAATAAGCAAGCAAAAGAGAGACAGATTCGTTACTTACTTTTTCTTCAACCAGCTAATGGATCAATCCGTCCACTTGACGAAATAACCTGTTCGGCGCTATTGGATGCATTGAATTACAGTCGTGTAACATATTTCCCCGTTGTGCTAAATGAGCTAGTGAACCAATATGAAAAGCTTCTCCCCTGTGAAGAGTCACTGCTTCGGACGAAAAACACCATTTTTCAAACTCATTCATCAGCTTATGAGTACGCACAAAAAAACTGGGATACAGCAAAGAAGAAAATTCCTTCTTCTCAAGTAACCCTTGGGACATTGAGGCGCGGCTTTCTTTGGTTTTTACTGCCCGGTTAACCATGCTAAGCAGAAATGACCATAAATTGGTACAAAGGCCTTCCCACACCATAACTGATTTAAACCGAGCACCGCAATAGGAACAAGCGATCTGGTACATGTAATGGTTCCCAGATCTTCCAATTCATAAAATCTAATAAATCAAACATCATCTAATCCTTGAGCAATTCTATCATCTCTTGTCAAGATCAATGCCTTTTCGGTCATCAACTTAAAATAGTTTAACAGATTTAGAATAACATACCCAATATGATTATTTACGCTACACATTTATGCCATTGCATGATCGCCTCATTCACGTAAAACCGATACCATTAGGCATCAACATACATATCATACCATTTCCCAACAATAATTCTACACCATTCTACAAAAAGGTGAAACAAAAAAAGCAATGGAAATGTTTTTCCATTGCTCTCACATTTTCTTAGCTTATCCAATTGTTGACTGAGGCGTCTGTGCTTCCGCCTGTGCCTGCTTAATCAAGCAGCGGCCTTTTCCGTGCGGGATGCACATCGGTGTGCCAAAAAGAGGATCTTGCCTGACATCACAATTCATTTCAAACACGTGCTGCATTAAATCACAAGTAATGACTTCTTCAGGCTTCCCTTGTGCATAGACAGTCTGATCTTTTACAGCAATTATATGATCAGCATAGCGGCAGGCAAGGTTGATATCATGAAGAACCATTACCACAGTTCGTCCATTCTCCTGATTCAAGTCAAATAACAAATCCAAAATTTCAATCTGATGTGTCATATCAAGATAAGTGGTAGGCTCGTCGAGTAAAAGGGTATCGGTATTCTGAGCAAGGGTCATAGCAATCCAGGCACGCTGGCGCTGTCCTCCGGATAAAGAATCAACCGTACGCTCTTTCAATTCCATTAAATTAGTATCTTCTAACGCTTTATTCACCGCATACTCATCGTCTTCAGACCAGCGCTTTGCAAAACCCTGATAAGGGTAACGCCCTTGTTTAACTAATTGATAAACACTTAGACCTTCTGGAGTAGTAGGGCTTTGCGGGAGAATTGCCATTTTTTTTGCAACTTCTTTTGTACGCATTTTTGAGATATCTTCACTATCAAGCACAACTTCTCCTGATTTCGGTTTCAGCAGGCGGGCCATTGAACGTAGTAAAGTAGATTTACCACACCCATTACCTCCGATGAGTACGGTAACCTTTCCTTTCGGAATGCTGATATTCAAAGAATCTATAACGACGGAATCCCCATAACCCAAGGTCAGGTTGTTAGCCAACAGTGTATCCATAATCTCGAACTCTCCTTTTTCTACCCATTACGAAATCTCTATCTGTCTGTTGGTAATCTATAATTTCATAGAACTTTTTATATAAACGTGTCTAATATTTCTTTCATTTACTAGTTTATGTGCATTCAAGAGCTCTGTCAATGAATTTGAGAATCATTTTCACTTTGTTGGATGGTTACATTGTATGAATTTAATTCACTATTCAGACTAAAAAAGTCAAAAGCCCTTTTAGTAAGGACTTTTGACCTTCATTTAAATTGAAAGAACATTTATAATTTTCATCCGTGCTTGATTAATTAGGGACTTTCTCAGCCTGGCGCCAGAGAAAAAAGCGGTCCATCTGAACCCCTGTTCGGATTTTCACAGTGTCTAGTGCTTCTTATACCCTCGAAATCGGAAAGGTAGAATTACTCTAAAACACAAATATATGGAAAATACTTCTAATAAACACTGACTGATTTCTCACGATGCGGAGGTTCGACAAAAACCAGTCCCAGTTCGTAATGTTCACCTTCATAGAGGGGGCGCTGAACATAACGGTTCTCACCCTGTACATCATG
Organism: Halobacillus sp. K22; assembly: GCF_052246795.1. NCBI lineage: Bacteria > Bacillati > Bacillota > Bacilli > Caryophanales > Bacillaceae > Halobacillus > Halobacillus sp. K22. The sequence goes on from NZ_JBQQCN010000030.1 coordinate 9,750, forward strand.
AACTTCGATTTTATTGAAAGCTGCGTTTTCCTGCAGAGCTTCATAAAAATCATTTTCCGTACGTACTTGCCTGTTATTTACTCTTATAATTAGCTCCCCGGGTGAAAGGCCCATTTGTGCCGCAGGGCTTTTCGGAATGATCCCAAGGATAAGGAGTCCCTGCTGACTGGCTGAGAAAAACGGCTGGCGCTTCTCGCCTGACAAGTGCTGAAGCCGAATCCACGTACGTCCTAAAAGACTAAGCACTACGGCCACCAGGGATAAAATCGGTAAAAACAGGCTGCCTATAGCCAAACTTAACACTAGAAGGGCCAAAAAAAACGTCCGGCGCCCGACAATTTTGGCTGCCTTTACAGGTAATTGGCCACGCGCAATCCACTCCCAGCCGGTTAAAAAAGGAATGAGAATTAGGCCAAAACTTTCTTCACCGATACCAAAAAGAGGCCACCAAGGAGCAAACGGTTCAATAGATCCAGCAGGAAATAGAGCAAAAAACGGAATAAGTGCAAGCTTTCTGCTGCGGTGCTGTCCAATCCACATCCCTCTTCTTCCCATTACCCGCTCCGGGAAAGTTGATAGTGAAGACGTCCTTAGCATAAGAATGCCTTCCACAATCAAGAACCCACTGATGAGAAAGGGCAAAGCCATCAGCGGTGTGTCCACAAAAGGAGAGACCCATGATGACTGCTTTATACTTTCCGGTAAGTATGGAAGAAAATATATGATAAGGTACGCCGCTCCAAGTGTATAGGCTGCAGAGTACCAGTTGGATCTTAAAGGGAGACTTAGAATCAGCAGAACTACGGCTAGGAGAAACAATAGTGGCAGAGAAAGAACGATTCCGCTGCCGACGGCAAAAACGGACAAAATAACTCCAGCGGCTATAGATGTGCCTAAGGTACCGCTCCATTCTGAAAAGGCATCATAAATACGCGTTCCAAACTGCCTGCGCTCGCTTTTAATACGGCGCCTCGTTAAAATTAAACCTATTATAATAGCTATATAAAGGAGTGGCTGTGTAAACACACGGCCCGCTCCTTTGACGATTTCCATAATCCAGACTTCCAAGATCATTCTCCTTTCCAATCTTAACAAAAAAGTCCGCAGTCAAAGACTACGGACATTATTTCCAGAACTAAGAAGGAATCCCTGTTTACTCGAACAGGGCCTCCACAGCTTTATCCATTTGACGGTCATTTTCTTCCTTGCGTACTTCTTCTACGATTGCTTCTTCCAGCTTTCCTCCCGTCTTTTCGTCTACATCTCCTGTAGCTTCTAGTCCGTTTTCAGCTTGGAAAGCTTCTACTGCAGATTTTGTACCCTGGCTGAAATAACCATCCGTCCGTCCTGGTTCATATCCAAGACCTTTCAGCATCTTTTGTATGTTTTTCACTTTTTCATTATTATCATTATACTTCAGCTCTTCTTTAATTTCGACCGGATTCGTATAGAAGTAGGATGGCTGCTTCACTTCTATCGTAGGCTCAATTCCTTTTTCATGAACCCAGTTCCCGTTAGGAGTCAGCCATTTGTACAAGGTCAGTTTAATTGTACTTCCATCCCCCATCGGAATTGCTTGCTGGACGGTTCCTTTTCCGAAACTCTTGGTACCTACAAGCTCATACCCTCCAGCTTCATTCATGGTTGCGGCAAGGATTTCCGAAGCAGAAGCACTACCCTCATCCATCAAAACTATGATTGGATACTCTTTCTTCTCTTTGCGATCAGAGAAGTAACGGGATTTCTCCCCATTCCGGTCTTCTACTTGGACAATAGGCTTATCGTCAGTAATAAATTCTTTTAAAATTTCCTGAACATCTGTAAACAGCCCGCCTGGATTGCCACGGACATCTATGACCAGTCCGTCCATGTTATCTTTCTCCAGTTTAGTTAAAGCTTCGTGGAATTCCTCTGAAGTTTTTTCAGAGAAAGAGGTAATTTCTATGACGCCCACTTTTTTCCCGTCGACTTCCTTCGTATTGGAGTAAACCGTTTCAAGCGGAATATCATCACGGACGATATCAATGGTTACTGGCTCACTCACGCCTGGACGATCTACCTGAAGGGTAACCTCTGTGCCTTTCTCACCACGTATTTTCAAGACCGCTTCGTACAAATCGAGGCCCTCTACACTTTCTCCATCCACTTTCAAAATTTGATCGTTTGGTTTCAGTCCGGCTTCTTCGGCTGGTGATCCTTTAATCGGAGCCACAATGGTAACTTTGTCATTAACCATGCTTACTTCGGCTCCGATCCCTTGAAAAGAAGATTCAATGGATTGATTAAACTGCTTCATCGTTTCCTGATCCATATAAACGCTGTACGGATCTTCAAGTGTGTCCAGCATGCCCTGCACAGCACCCTCTATCAATTTATCTTTATCTACTTCATTCACATAGTTTTCTTTAATTGTACTGAATGCCTGCTCTACTTTTTCTAAATCCGTATTCTCCGACTGATCTTCTGTTGATTTGTTCTGTTCTTCCCCCGATGCACTTCCGGGACCGTTAGTGTTTTGATCGGCATTGGTTAATTGTTCTGACTGGGAGCTTTCCTGCTCCCCGTTAGCGAAATATTCTATTCCTATATAAGAACCGGCAGCTCCCAATAGGACCGCAAGCACCATGAGAAGTGCTACGTAACGCGGTTTTATATTCATCGCATTCACCCTTCTACTTTTAATTTCCCTAATGTACCTATCCTAGCAAATGTATATGTGTACCGTAAATCTGAGTTTCCTTCCTGCTTTAAGTTATGCCATTAATCTTGCAGGCATGTCTATCTAATTATAGGAAATATTGATACTTTTTTCTACTAGATTCGAAAAACAAATATACAATCACCGAACATAACCATACAAATTGTTAACTTGCGGCTAACATAAGTTTTACAAAGAAGCGTTACATTGAATCTGCAGCACTAGGTAAAGAGAAGAAAAAACTATTCGCAACTATCTTAAAGAAAGGATGCATACTTATGACCCCCTATATAAAAGGTGTGATTTTTGACTGGGCTGGGACTACCGTTAATTACGGTTGTTTTGCACCCGTTCAAGTTTTTATGGAAGTCTTCTATAAACGAAAAGTTGCCATTACTAATGAGGAAGCCCGTGCTCCAATGGGTCTATTAAAAATGGATCACATTCGTGCGATCTGCGAGATGAACCGTGTTAAAACTGCTTGGAGAGAGGTTCACTGGAAAGAATCCTGAAGAAACAGATGTCAAAGCTCTCTATGACGATTTCGAACCGACGCTGTTCCGTATTCTGAATCAATACGCAGATCCAATCCCAGGCGTGCTCGAGGTGGTGGATCACTTAAAAAATAAGAATATTAAAATCGGCTCTACGACAGGATACACGGGAGATATGATCGAAGTTGTCGCACATGAAGCCGCTCAGAAAGGATACATACCGGATTCGATTGTTACGTCCACTGACGTTCCTGCAGGCCGCACCTATCCTTGGATGTGCTTTCAGAACGCAATTAATCTGGATGTCTATCCAATGCTTCATATGATTAAAGTTGGGGATACCACAAGCGATATGCAAGAAGGTGTGAACGCCGGAATGTGGACGGTTGGTGTTGTAAAAGGAAGCAGCATCCTCGGACGGACAGAAATTGAAGTAGAAACGATGGATTCTTTCCAACTACATCAGGAGATCAAAGAAACCGCACAAGTTTTGAAAAATGCTGGAGCGGACTATGTAATAGAAGATATAACTGAGCTTCCTGAAATCGTCGAAACGATTAATAAGCGGTTAAACGCTAGCCATGTAAGCTACGCCTGAGCGTGTATTTAAGATAAAGAAAGGAGATTAGTCATGGAAGATCACTATTTATATTGACTCCCGGTCCTCTGATCACAACCGACACAGTTAAAGAAGCTATGCTTAGCGACTGGTGTACGTGGGACGACGATTACAAGTCGCTTGTCCAATCCATCCGGCGTGATCTCCTGGAAATAGCGGGATTATCCGAAACATTGTACACTTCTGTTCTTATGCAAGGAAGTGGAACATACTGTGTGGAGGCTGCTATCGGGACGATCGTGCCCCAAAACGAAAAGCTGCTTGTGATTGTAAACGAAGCTTACGGCAGAAGGATGGTCACTATTTCGGAGCGTTTAGGAATTATTACCGTCCCTTTTTAATGCAGCGAGACGGAACACCCTGACCTTGTTCAGCTAGCCATGGCTCTTGAAAAGGACACGGCGATTACCCACGTGGCTCTCGTCCATTGTGAAACGACCACGGGCATGATGAACCCTCTGAAAGAAATTGCTTCTATTGTAAAGCAGTACAATCGTACCTTAATTGTAGATGCGATGAGCACTTTTGGCGGGGTACCTATGGATTATAGATGGGATGGATGTCGATTACTTAATCAGCAGCGCCAATAAATGTATTCAGGGAGTACCGGGATTCGGATTTGTATTAGCGAAAAGAGAAAAATTGAATGGCTGCAAGCATCAGGCCCGATCCCTTTCTCTGGATATATATGACCAGTGGAGAGCCATGGAAGAACAAGAAGGTAAATGGCGCTTCACCTCGCCCACCCATACCGTCCGAGCTTTTAAGCATGCATTAGATGAATTGCGCAATGAGGGCGGGGTTGATATACAGCCAATCAGCATACCCTTGTCCAAGGAATGAGAGATCTAGGTTTCACGCCCCTTTTACCAGAAGAAAAACAATCACCCATCATCACACCGTTTTACTACCCTGATGATTCTAAGTTTGTTTTTGCCGCATTTTATAAAGAGTTAAAGCAAAAAGGATTCGTCATCTATCCTGGAAAAGTTACTGACCACGACACATTCCGGATCGGCAATATTGGTAATGTTACACCAGAGAATATAAAGCATCTGCTCACTGCCGTACAAGAAAGTAAATATTGGGACAACATTCTCTCCTTTAAAAAAAGAAAGGATTGACTAAATAAGCACTTATACAGTGACCATGACCTCAAGCTGTTGATCCCGGGAGATTAGTTCAAGTAGAAAATGAAGCAAATAATCATAATCCTTAAGTCCTAATCCCTTACTCAACAGGGGAGAAAGGGACCCCATCTTAGTCTGTAGAGCCATCATAAAAAGCACTCCTTTTTAAAGGAGTGCTTTTTCTTTGTCTACCATATAAATATAAACTAATCCTCATACCCGTAATTGCCACGAATTTCATCTCGCACGACCATTCCATCCTCAATAGCAATTACACGACGGGGAATTGTGTTCACTATTTCCCGGCTGTGTGTAGCCATTAAAATAGTGGTTCCGCCTGCATTTATTTCGTCTAATATATGCATAATTTCCCATGAGGTTTCGGGATCCAGGTTCCCTGTCGGCTCATCCGCAATTAAAATTTTCGGACGGTTTACAATCGCACGTGCAATGGAAACCCGCTGTTGTTCGCCACCAGACAGCTCATCAGGAATAAAACGTGCTTTGTTTCTTAAGCGTACCTGATCCAATACCTCCATCACTCGTTGCTTAATGTTCTTTTTGGATTCTTCGATCACTTCCAGGGCAAAAGCAACATTTTCATAGACCGTTAAATTTGGGAGCAATCTGAAATCCTGATACACCACGCCAATCTGGCGGCGCAGCAAGGGTATCTTGCGCTCTTTCATCGTTGAAGTATTCATATTTATTACATTAACATTTCCTCTGGAAGGCTTTTCTTCCCGGTAAATCAATTTCGTGAATGTCGACTTACCCGCACCACTTGGTCCTACTACATAAACGAATTCACCTTGATCTATTTGGATATCCAGACCGTTCAGAGCCGTAACTCCATTGGGAAATGTTTTATAAACACCTTTCATATCTATCATATGACGATCACCTTAGTCTCTTTTTTTTGTTATTCCTGTCGTCTCTTGTAAACAAGTTTATTATAACATTTATATTCGATAAATTTAGACAAAAAATATTACATTTCCTTTTCAATTTGGGTAGTTGCTTTGAAAGACTGCTCCTTTAAACGTTGTGATTGATTTTTTATAAGGGGCTTATTCAAAACTTCAGGGACCGATTCTGCAAGACTGGATTTAAAGTTATTTGGGAGGGTATTGGGCTTGAGATGGACGATCCGTTTTCCACTTCCCTGCGTGACAGGAACGTTTCGAATGTGTAATCGCCCAGAAAGATCTGGCCATCAAGAGGGTTGGAGTTGTTCAATCCTCTTGATGGCCAGCTTATATATCGAGTGGATGGGTGGGTGAAGGAATAAGACGAGTTTAATCCTACCCAATCCTAATCTTTTTTTATCATCACAGCCTTTACCTTTTAAGGTTAATAAGGAGATTTAGCTAAGCCAAAAAAAAGCCCGGCACTCTGCCGGACTTTTCAACCTTTATGTTATTCCATAGTAGCGAGCCAATCCGCGACAGATTGAGCATCTTCGTCGGATACCTGATTTTGAGCTGGCATTTGCCCTTTACCATTTTTGATAATATCTACAATTTTTGCTGCATCATATTTAGCTCCTACTTCGGTCAGGGCTGGGCCAAAGCCGCCACCCAATTCACCGCCGTGACAACTGGCGCAGCTGTTCTGATAAACTTCCTCTGCAGCTGCCGTATCAACTGTCCCGTCCCCGGATCCGCTCTCAGAACCTTCTCCACCACTGTCCTCTGCTGATTCTCCAGAATCCTCCTGGGAGCTCTCATCGGTCTGTTCTTCAGAGGTATTATCTTCAGATGAACCCTCGTCGCCACCACCGCAAGCTCCAAGTACAAGTAACATAGCGAAGAATAAAGAGAATAGTAATTTTTTCATTTCGCTTCCCCCTATAAAAATTAAGTATGGGAATATTATAACCTTCCTATCCGGTTTTGAAACCCTCACCCAGCACTTCCGTGGCATTCATAGCCACAACGAACGCCCCAGGGTCTACCACTTTTACCGTTTGTGTCAATTTGGTGAATTCATTCTGCTGAACAACACACATCACAACACGACGTTCTTGATCGGTATAGCCTCCCGCACCGCTTAACACGGTAACACCCCGATCGATTTCCTTAAAAATCGCCTGGCGTACATCATCCACCTGCTCTGTAATGATCATAACGTTCTTGGAAGTATTTAAGCCTACTTGTACAAAATCGATCGTTCGGCTAGTGGCAAATAACCCAATCAATGCGTATAATCCTTCTTCAAGGGAAAACACAAGGGCTGATGTTAAGACAATCATCCCATCCAGTAATGCGACACTAATTCCCAGCGGAAAATGAGTGAATTTATGCAGCACTTGAGCAGCTAGGTCAATTCCACCCGTAGAAGCGCGGCCCCGGAACACAATTCCAAGTCCTAGCCCTACACCCATACCCCCAAAAATAGCTCCAAGCAGTGGATCTGGTGTAGCAGGTTCTAAGTTACTTGTAAGCAGGACAAATAATGGCAGCGTAATCGTACCCACAAAAGATTTAATACCGAAATTTTTACCTAAGATGACTACTCCTATAATAAATAAAGGAATATTAAGTATCCATTGCACAATCCCCGGTTCCCATCCGAATACGCCCTTTGTGATTGTACTGATACCGGCTACACCGCCAGATGCTATGTTATTCGGTAATAAAAATACATTAAAGGCTAATGCCACAAAGAAAGAACCTAAAATTACGAAAGCAAACTCCATCGTATGCCTTAAAGCCGGCGGCATCGGCTCTCTTCGATATTTTTTTGCCATCATCATAATCCTTTTCCCCCTGCGAAAACCTGTTTCATTTCCGTTCATTTATTTTTAGCGATAATTGTAACCGATGTACGTATAGTAAACCTTATGGAGTATATCACTGCCGCGACTTACTGTAAATGAGACTGAAATAACGTATTAATACGGTAAAGGAAGAGATTATAAATTAAAAAAAGCGGAAAGCCTGCCGGCTCCCGCACGTTTCGCTATCCGTGGAAGGATTTCTGCTGTTTGACGATATTTTCAACCAACTCATAAACGTCATCACGCATGTCTTCGCGCTCCATTGCTAGAGCTAGGGTCGTCTTAATAAATCCAAGCTGATCCCCAACATCGTAACGATCGCCTTTAAATTCATAACCGTACACTGGCTGTTCCAAATTCAGACGCTCAATAGCATCGGTAAGCTGAATTTCCCCGCCTGCTCCAATATCCTGTGTTTCAAGCATGTCCATAATTTCAGGCGTGAATACATACCGCCCGATAATAGCAAGGTCAGAGGGGGCTTCTTCGACGGAAGGCTTTTCCACAAAATGCTCCACCTGATAGCGTCGGCCCTCCTGGTTCTTTGGCGCAATGATTCCATACCGGTTTGTCTCATCGTGCGGTACCTTTTTCACCCCGATAACCGAAGAATGGGTTTCTTCAAATTGATCCATCAACTGTTTCAAGCACGGTTCATCCGAGCGGACGATATCGTCTCCAAGGAGAACCGCGAAAGGATCGTCACCAATAAACTTACGCGCACACCAAATGGCATGACCAAGTCCCTTGGGTTCTTTTTGCCGAATATAATGAATATCCACATGTGCAGACTGTTTTACTTTTTCAAGCAAATCAATCTTCCCTTTTTTATACAGGTTTTCTTCCAGTTCAAATGCGTGGTCAAAGTGGTCCTCAATGGATCGTTTGCCTTTTCCAGTTACGATAATGATGTCCTCAATCCCTGACTCGATCGCTTCTTCCACAATGTACTGAATTGTCGGCTTATCTACAACAGGAAGCATTTCTTTAGGCATCGCTTTTGTAGCAGGGAGGAACCTGGTCCCCAGACCTGCTGCAGGAATAATTGCTTTTTTCACTTTCACTGTTTGTCCACCGCCTTTTAAATGTGTTACCTATCTTCATCATAGCAAACATTCTTATAAAAAGGTAGTTCGTACGGCCAAGATTTTCCGTCTAAAAAAGCTCTGTTTAGTTTCAGTATTTTATCGATAAGCTCCCGTTTGTGTAAGACTTGATTTCGAAATATTGGTTATGAGAAAAGTCCTTCGGGGGACGATTTCTCTTTCCGACCCTGCGTCGTGCAGGGCCATAGGAAAGCGAGTTATTTACCCACCAGCCCTTTGCCAACTAACATAACGGACACGAGTTATCTCGTAACTGAGTCTTCAACACTCCGGCCCTATAGCGTAATAAGCCTTTGATGAGAAATTAACTACAAAATTTAACAAAGCAAAAAAAGAGCCCTTTAATAAAGGCTCCTCCTTTTAAGATGCATCCATTTTGGACCGTAAGAATGAGTTAATAAATTTATCAAGGTCGCCGTCCATAACGCCTTGTGTATTTCCAACTTCCATATTGGTGCGATGATCCTTCACCATGGAGTAAGGGTGGAAGACATAAGAACGAATCTGGCTTCCCCAGCCGATTTCCTTCTGTTCGCCCCGAATCTCGTCCAATTCCTGTTGTTGACGTTCGATCTCGAGCTGATAGAGTTTGGCTTTTAACATTTTCATAGCCTGTTCACGGTTTTTTATTTGGGAACGTTCGGATTGACACGTAACGACCGTATTTGTCGGCTGGTGTGTAATCCTTACTGCAGAATCAGTGGTATTCACATGCTGCCCGCCCGCACCGCTGGAACGGTAGGTGTCGATCTTCAAGTCTTCTGTATTGATATCAATATCAATTTCATCATTGAACTCAGGCATCACTTCGCAGGATGCAAAAGATGTGTGACGGCGTCCGGATGAGTCAAACGGGGAGATCCGTACCAGGCGATGTACGCCTTTTTCAGCCTTTAGATAACCGTAAGCGTTATGACCTTTGATCAGCAAGGTTACACTTTTAACTCCAGCTTCATCGCCCGGCAGGTAATCCATGGTCTGTACGGAAAAACCTTTTCTATCTGCCCAACGGGTGTACATGCGGAGCAGCATGCTTGCCCAATCCTGAGATTCAGTCCCACCTGCGCCCGGGTGGAGTTCAAGAATCGCATTATTTTTATCATAAGGCTCGCTTAGAAGAATGTTCAGTTCAAACTGATCCAGATCTTTTTTTAATTGCTGTACCTGCTCAACTAAATCTTCTCTAAGATCTTCATCATCTTCTTCTTTGACTAGTTCATAGGAAACTTCAAGGTTTTCATGAGTTTCCTCATGTTCTTCCAGGGTATGAACGAGATTTTTCAATCCATTTACTTCATCTATAACTTTTTGCGCCGTTTTTTGATCATCCCAAAATCCCGGCTCTGTCATTTCTTCTTCTAATTCAGCAATACGGGTTTTCCTTTGATCAATGTCAAAGAGACCCCCTGAAGTCAGCTAGTCGTTCAGCTGTATTGTTTAACTCATGGCGTACGTCTGCCATATCCATAATAATCACTCCTATTAATATCTGCTTGCTTAAAACTTGTTTATTTTTGCTCGGTTCTTAGACAAGGGAAGACACTCCCATAACGAGAGTGCCTTACTTCCTTATTTTCCGTGACAGTTCTTGTATTTTTTACCGCTTCCGCAAGGACATGGGTCATTCCGCCCCACATTATCTGCTTTCACATACGGCGTGCGTTTTTTACTCTCTTTACTTTCTTCTCCATCGCTTGAGACAGCTTTTGCTCCCTGAGCGACTTCCTGACGCTGCAAGTTATTACGGATTTGAGCTTTCATTACGTAACGGGCAACTTCTTCCTCAATATTTGCAACCATCGTTTCGAACATGCTGAAACCTTCAAATTGGTATTCACGAAGCGGGTCATTTTGACCGTATGCACGAAGGTGAATCCCCTGTCGTAGCTGGTCCATCTGATCGATGTGATCCATCCACTTCTGGTCAACAGTTCGAAGAAGAATTACTTTTTCGAATTCACGCATTTGATCTTCCGTTAGCTCTTCCTCTTTTTCATCGTAACGCATTTTAACCTTTTCAAGAATCAGTTCTTTCATTTCTTCAGGATCCTTACCTTTCAGATCCTGAACGGTAACGTCGCCTTCTTCAAGAAGGTTGGCGCGCATATATTCAACGATTGCTTCAAGCTCCCAGTTTTCATCCTCTTCCTCACTAGTATGAACTTGTACATTCTGCTCCACAGTACGCTCAATCATTTGTTCAATGATTGAACGCAGATTCTCAGATGTAAGCACATCATAACGCTGTTTATAAATTACTTCACGCTGCTGGCGAAGCACATCATCGTAGGAAAGGATCGTTTTACGAGCATCAAAGTTGTTACCCTCTACACGTTTTTGTGCTGATTCTACAGCGCGGGAAATCATTTTACTTTCGATGGGCTGTGAATCATCCATACCTAGACGGTCCATCATGCTTCGAATATTGTCAGATGCGAACCTCCGCATCAATTCGTCATCCGTAGCCAGATAAAACTGAGACATACCAGGGTCACCTTGACGTCCAGAACGACCTCGCAGCTGATTGTCGATTCGGCGGGATTCGTGACGCTCTGTACCAATAACAGCAAGACCACCCGCTTCTACTACTCCATCTCCAAGTTTTATGTCAGTACCACGACCGGCCATGTTGGTAGCAATCGTAACGGCGCCTCTTTGGCCGGCATTCTCAATGATTTCCGCCTCACGGAAGTGATTTTTGGCGTTCAGAACGTTGTGCGGAACGCCAGCTTTTTTCAGATAACGGGAAATAATTTCTGAGGTTTCCACAGCTACCGTACCTACAAGAACAGGTTGTCCATTTTCATGACGCTCTTTAATATCTTCCACAACCGCTTTAAATTTACCGTCTGATGTTTTATAAACAAGGTCTGCTTTATCATCACGGATAATTTCACGGTTTGTCGGAATTACAATAACGCGCATGTTGTAAATATTCAGGAATTCCTCTTCCTCTGTCTTCGCCGTACCTGTCATTCCGGAAAGCTTCTCGTACATACGGAACAAATTCTGGAATGTGATAGATGCGAGTGTCATGCTTTCATTCTGAATCTCAAGGCCTTCTTTTGCTTCGATTGCCTGATGAAGACCATCACTGTATCGGCGTCCTTTCATAAGACGTCCAGTAAATTGGTCAACAATGACTACTTCTCCTTCATCAACCACATAATCCGTGTCCCTGTGCATAGAGGTGTGAGCTTTTAAAGCCTGATTTATATGGTGGATTAAAGAGACGTTAGAAAGATCAAATAAATTTTCGATCTTGAAAAAGCGCTCGGCCTTATTGATTCCTTCTTCTGTCAGCTGAACATTTTTTGTTTTCTCATCGTACGTAAAGTCCTCTTCATGCTCCAGTAAACGCACGAAAGAGTTTGCAGATTGATAAAGATCAGCTGATTTGGAAGCCGTACCTGAAATAATTAACGGGGTACGCGCTTCATCAATAAGAATCGAATCTACCTCATCAATGATGGCAAAGTGAAGCGGACGCTGCACCATCTGCTCTTTATATAGCACCATGTTGTCACGCAGATAATCGAAACCGAACTCATTGTTCGTACCATAAGTAATATCTGCAAGATAAGCTTCGCGCTTTTCGTCTTTGGACATCCCATTTAAATTTAATCCTACTGTTAATCCTAAGAAATTGAAAAGCTCTCCCATCTCTTTAGCATCACGGCTCGCCAGGTAATCATTGACCGTAATAATATGAACACCTTTTCCTGTGAGAGCGTTCAAATAGGCAGGCATGGTAGAAGCCAGTGTTTTACCTTCACCTGTTTTCATTTCAGCTATATTCCCTTCGTGCAACGCAATGGCACCGTCCAGCTGTACTTTAAATGGACGCATACCGAGCACACGCTTGGAACCTTCACGAACGACAGCGAAGGCTTCTACTAATAAATCATCTAATTTTTCACCATTTTGGTATCTTTCTTTAAATTCATCGGTTTTCTGACGAAGTTCATCGTCAGATAAAGCTTCATATTCAGCTTCTAAAGCATCGATCTCCTCGGCGGTTTTATCAAGACGCTTTAGTTGACGAGAATTACCATCGCCAAATATTTTCTTTAAAGTTCCTAGCATTGCAACCGCTCCTCTATTGGTTTCGAATCTTCGGTTGGTTAGTTTAATCCATTTATTATCATAACACTAAGAGAAGCAGACTGACAATAAAGTACATAACCCATGATGAACGTTTTGAGGAGGGTTTTGCGTCTACTGCAAAGCCGGTAGTTATAAATTAGGAAGACGTCGTAAAAGCAGGGCGTTGCTCCCGGATAAACTGATGTTCAACACCAAGCTGACGCTGATTTAATTCGTGGACACGACGGTTGGTTGCACCGATGATATCAACAAGTTGAGCAATCGTTTCTTCTTGCTGTCTCAGACGCTGATATAAAAAATCGCAATCATGACAAGAAAAAGTAGATTTCATTGGGTTTCCTCCTGAAGGGTAAGTTGATATTCTTTTTATACCATGAAGAATCGAGCGACGCTAATGCTCAAATTTAATAATTTGGAACTATATATGAGTAGATAACCATAGTTTATTCGGAGAAAAACTTATAAACAGGTCATAATACGTGAGGAAATTTAAATTTTTAAGCCATTAAATAAGCACCCCTGCTGAACAGGGGTGCTCTCTCGTTTTATCTTAAGTTTCAATCAAGCCATAACGTCCGTCACGGCGTTTATATACAATGTTCGTTTCGTCAGTGTTTGCATTTGTAAATACGTAGAAGTTATGACCAAGCATGTCCATTTGCAGGGCAGCTTCTTCACTATCCATTGGTTTCAGGTCAAAGCGTTTCGTTTTCACAATTTGAATATCAAAATCGCTTGCTTCTTCTTCTTTTATCTGCTCTTGCTGGGCTTCTCGCTCCAGTTCTGCAAATACGTGTTTTGGAGCACCTTCCTGGCGGAACTTACGGTTTACCTTCGTTTTATGCTTACGAATTTGACGTTCCAATTTATCAACCACAAGGTCGATGGCAGCATATAAATCTGTATTGTGTTCCTCCGCTCGAAGAAGCAGGTTCTTCATTGGGATTGTGACCTCGATTGTCTGCTCATCATTATAGACACTTAAGTTTACGTGAACCTCAGAAGATGGTGGATTATCAAAGTAGCGCTCCAGTTTGCCCACCTTTTTCTCCACATAATCCTTAATAGAATCTGTCACTTCTAGGTTCTCACCACGAATGGTATATTGTAGCATAAGAAGTGTCCTCCTTTCATCCTTATGTGATATATATTCTATCATACCCTGAGCCTTTCCTGCATAAACTATCTAAAAATTTTGTCCTTTTTATGTCGGTAAATGTTGGAAAAGCTGTGAGACTGGTTTAAGTTCACTTTTTCAGGTTGAATTTTGTCTGGGAATGCGGAAGCTTAGGATGCCCCGCTTTCTTAGCGAATCAACCCAAGTAGAAATTCCCTGGAAGAACTTGGTGCTTAATGCACGATATAAGGCTTCACATATGACTGCATCTGGCTTCTCCAGCTTTCGAAAGCCGGTACTACTTTCTCTACAAGCAATAGTCGTTTATCCTCATTCGTTTCAAACTCAAACCATTGCTGCAAAAGTTTCACGATATCGTGGAAGTCACCAATCAACGTAATCAGCTTTATGTCTTCGTTAAATAGTGAAACCATTTGTTCATGAATAGTACTTGCTTTATCCAGGGCTAGCAGAACATCTTGAAATACTTGCTGGGCTTCTGGAGACGTTTCTTCTTGAATATTGTTCTCTAGGTATTCCAATGCATCACTTAGGGTATTTAATAATTGATCGTATTCATATAACAATTGATGCTGTTCGACGGTTAGTTCTGACAAAAAAATCACCTGCTACTTTTTATGGTCTACATACATTCCATCATAAGTCGACACACTTTGGTAGGGATTTGTATATCTTTGTTTGGAAGACTTCTGCTTTTTCATATTGCGAAGCTCCCGTTTTAGACCATCAAAAAGAAACTCAAGCTTCTGATTGATCTTGAGATCCTTCTGTAATACGTCATCTATCAATGCCCGTTCTGCTTCATTTTCAGGTTGAGGAAGTTTTAGTAGGAGAGCGTCTCTTTCAGCTAAAAGTTTCTCCACATGCGCAACCATTTCAGATCGATTTCTTTCTGTGAAGGTTTGATGAACTTTTTCTTCTAACTGTGTAGTGAGATCATAAAAGTGTTCCCAAACGTCCACTATGCTCGGCCGCCTTGAACCTGATGAACACTTTTTCTTGTCTGCAGGATCACTTCTTTCCACGTATCTCGGAATTCTTCGGTAAGTCCTTGAACTTCCTCGAGAATTTCCAAATCATTATTAATATTAGCTTCCATTAAACGAAGGTTCATATAATCGTAGAGGGACATGATTTCTTTCGCAACCTCATAATCTTGATCCATAGTTACCATCAGTTCACGGATGATGTTTTGCGCCTTTTGAATATTCGTGTTTTTCTTTTCTATTTCTTTATTTTCAATCGCTTTTTTAGCTGACTTAATAAATTTTAAGCATCCATTGTAGAGCATTAGTGTAAGCTCTCCCGGAGAAGCAGTTTCTACTGAATTATTTTGATAGGTCTGAATCGACATTTAGCTGTCACTCCTTTTTATAAATCAACCAAAGTTTTGCATTAAATAGGCGGACTGTGAATTCATTTTCTGAATTGCGGATTCCATCGCACCGAACTGCGCCCAGTAGCGGTCTTCAATCTGAGTCAGTCGATCCTCAAATCGTTCCATTTGCTCGTCCATGTCTTTGATACGGCGCCCCAATAAAAAGTTATTATCTAAGGCTGTGGATTTACCGGCTTTTCTTTCAATGGACGATATCGTCGTTTCGATACTGTTTTCAATGCGCCTGGCAACGCCCGGGTTTTCCTCTGTACCGGAAAAAAGCTTATGTACGGATTCCGGATTAGTACTTAGAGCCTTGCGAAGCTCATCTTCATTAATGGATAGTTTTCCACCGTCTCGATAATTGGAAGAAGTGGTAATACCAATTTCAGACATCATTTGAAAATCTCCATTGTTATTGACAGGCGTGTACCAATTCGTGCGCAGGCTGCTTAAACCATTTTCTATAACAGAATCACTTCTAAGTAACCCGCTTTTTGCTTTTTCGTTCCAAAGTTCAATCTCTTTTTCTTCCATGTCTTCTTTTTGCTTATCTGTAAGCGGAGGAAATTCCCTGTATTTCTTTTCCTCTGTTTTACCATTCATTTCTTCAATGATTTTGTTGTATTTATCAACGAATTCAACGATCTTATCAATAGCTTGATTAACATCATTTGTCACGTTCACTTTGATGTTTCCATCAGTTACATCATTAAATGTAAAATTCACACCATTTAAGGTGTAATTATTCGAGTGTGATTTAATTTTCAGCCCATTGTTGTAAGTAAACTCTGCTTCTGAGCCCCCACGTTCTGCTTTCTTCCAGGTGCCGGTCGAGTTATCTCCATTTTTAATCCCAAGAGTTGTAGACAGGAACTCATCCGAACCATTAAATCCAATTTCTGCTCCAAGAAAATCCCCGCTATCATCAGGGTTAAAATTACCTGTTTTTGTTCTCTCGATCATGACTTTGTCCGCACTTTTATCGTAAAAAGCCCTTACACCTAGATCTGAATCATTAATCTCCGAGAGGATACTGTTAAGAGATTTGTCTCCTGTTACTTCAAACGTCTCTTCTTTTTTAGTCCCATCTTCATTATAAGTGGTTATGGAAAAAGACTTGCCTAAACTAAGCTTATTTTTCAAGTTTCCTTGCTGGGTACTCAGTCTTGCATCAGGATCAAATGATGCTCCCACTTTACTAATTGGACTCTCGCTATAGTTATAAGCTGCGGTTGCTGTTTTTTCGACACTAAGCGTATAATCACCAGCGCCTGCAGAGGAGTTGGCAGTAGCTGACACAGCTGGACTGGAGGACGTTACACTTTTCGAGTTAAATGTTCGTTCAAGCCTCATATCAAAAGCCAGAGTATCCAATTCATTCAACATTTTATTAACATCTCGATAGGCATCCCGCTGCCAGGTCAACCACTTTTTATCCTGTTCCATTTTGTTTAAAGGCTGCTTCTCCGCACGCATGAGATCACTAATGATCTTATCCGTATCCATACCCGAAGCGAGTCCGCCGATTCTCATATCACTCATATGTTCACCTACTTATAGTTTGTGAGCCTCTAATACTCCACGAGATTATGTCCTACCCGCATAAAAGTCGAGCATTTTCTCTCTTTCATTCATTCACTCTTATCGCTAATTACTACTGTGCCATAGAATTCTTAATGCTTTTTTCATGACATTGAAAACGGAAGAGAGTTTGAAGTGTTTTTTTACTTATTCATTGTTTGGGTCACTAGTATCCTTTTTTGTAATTCATGTATTTATTTGTCTTTAAGGATTATTTATATATCGGTCTTCTGAACAGATGTGCTTGCTACGCTTGAAAGTAGAATTCTGCAGAAGTTAGGGTGGGTCGAACGGTTACGTAAATCCAGCTTCAGCAACTCCTGGATTGGTTTCTTATAATATCGGTAATTCTTATTCAGAGATGAAGTGAAAACAGCAAAATCCCATCTAGGAAGAATGGGATTTTACTAGTTTACTATTAATAGGACGAATTTCCTTGGTCTGATAGAAATACTAATGTCCGAAGTTTACATTTTGTATAGGGCCTAATCCTTCATCAAACTAACAATCCTTAAAAGGAAAACACCTGATGCAAGTGCCTCCCCCGAAAGACCAGGTAAGTTTTGAATTTTCTACTTAATTAATTATTATTTTCATTTTTCAGCATATCTAATAGATTCTTCGATAACGTAGCCGCTTCGGTGTTCTCTTCCTGAATGGACGCATAGATTTCCTGCCGATGGATGGCCACATTCCGAGGGGCTTCAATACCGACCTTCACTTGTCCGCCTTCTATCGAAACAATTTTGATCTCCACATCATCACCAATACGGATCGATTCTCCTTCTTTACGATTAAGGATTAACAAGGCTGCCACCGCCTTCCTGACCATTAACCAAAGGGTGTCTAGCTCGATAACTCTGGTCGTTAAGAATCAGTTGCTTTGATTTTCTGTTTTTCAGGTTGATAATCACAGGAGCCTGCAAGTTCATCGTTGATTCTTTAAAAGGTTCACGCAGGGTAAGTACATTATAGACAAGTACGTCGTCCGGACTGGTCAATCCAAGCTCCTGCTTCGTATTTTCATCTACGTCAAAGGTGTACTCTTTAAAAAATATGTAAGGACTTGAAATAATTAAAGCCAATCCCGCTGCCTCTACCGACTGCAGGGCAAAATAAATGGCTGATTCGTCAACAGGAATAAGTGCGTATGTTTTATACATTTCAAACCCTGGCAGTCCATTGTGGAATTTCAAAAGCTTGGTTTCGTCCACTTCTACTTGACCAAAGTGTTTCGTTGAGATCTTCATGCTTATCCATCCTTTTTTTAAACTTTCCAATCAATTTGTATATCAGCCTGCTGTTCTAAATTCACTTCTACTTTTCCAGGTCGATAGGACAATTCGGGAGCTCGCTTAATAGTTTGAATCCTTGGAGGGTTGGATTCAATAGTAATAGAGGCAGAAGCAGGATCATATTGAATATCAACCAGTTCATAAGCCGGGCGTCCTTCAGGAACCATAGAAAAATCGAACTGCGCAATCTGCTCAGCGTGAGAGGCAATTGGATCACCTTTATTTTCAATTCACATGAGTTCATCCCTTCCCGCGCAGTTCTTGAGATCCCATCCATCCAAATTTGCTGTGCCTTGGAAGCTGTTTCCTCTGTCTTAGAAAAGATACTCTTTAAGCCAATATTATTCCACGCCTTCGTTTGATTTATCGTCAACTTCCCAGGACGCTGCTGAATACTTACCTCCGCTTCTGGCTGTTCAATCGTCCGCTCAGCCTTATACTGGCGGATAGTTTGGGCAGCTAGGTTACTTATAATGCCAAGGCGAGCTTGTGTGGTTTGAATTTGCAGCTTAGAAATCGACATTCAGCACCTCCACTATAATCAAATTAGACCTGACATTAAACGACCCCACAATAAGTGGGGCCTATTTCACCTTAGAAAGTCCATTAGCGTAGGTTGAATAATTCGAGAACCAACACCGAGTGCCGCGCGGTGAATACTTTCCTGGGTTTTTAGATTAGTTATGACTTCTTCAATATCCGCATCCTCATTATCAGACATCATCTTACTCGCCGTAACTTCCTGACTTTCCACACGGTCTTCAATCAGATCGATCCGATTCATTCGGGCACCGAGATCGGCACGTTCATTAACAATCTGATTAATTTTTTCATCAAAGACGGCGATATAATCATCCAGCTCATTTGAGCCAGTTTTTAAATCAGCTGCAAAAGCTTCAAGATCGTCAAAAAGCCCCTGGTCGAAAACAGGCTGAGCATTTACGTTCGCTTGAATCCTTACACCTTCCGATACGCCGATCTCGACTTTACTCATCCCACTATTGACCGTGAAGTTATCAGCATCCACGGGCTCCTCCGTCGTATCGGCTCCGTTAAATATGTACTTATCGTTCACTTTGGTGTTTGCTATATCTGCCATGTGACCTTTCAATTGGCGGATTTCCTTTGAGATATTTTCTTTTTGCTCGGTGTCATATGTACCATTGCTTGCCTGAACAGTTAATTCCCGAACCCGCTGCATAGCCTTGGTGGCTTTATCTAGAGAGGAATCACTGCTATCCATCCAGTTATGAACCTCTCCGATATTTCTTTTGTACTGCTGGACTTCTGTGAGCTGAGATCGGTAATTGATGCCCTTCATCGCAACCACAGGGTCATCAGAAGGCTTAGTAATTTTTTTACCTGTCGTGAGCTGCTCCTGGTATTTACCCATCTGTCCATAGCTTTGACTTAGATTACGAAGCATATTGCTTGAAAGCATACTTTGTGTCACACGCACGATTTGTCCCTACCTTCCTACTCGCCCCATTTGATTAATAACACGATCAATCATCTCGTCCACCACGGTGATGTTTCGAGCCGCTGCGTTATATGCATGCTGGAATTTCACCATATTTGTCATTTCCTCATCCAAAGAAACTGAACTGATCGACTGACGCTGTTCCTCGACTGATTGCCTCAGTGTATTAGAATTTCCCGCCATCCTTTGAATTTCCTGAGACTCGACACCCATACCTCCAATCATTGATTCATAAAAACTGTTTAAAGACGTGTCTCCGCCTAACAGCTGAAGGTTATTATTTTGAACCTCTGCAAGAGCAAGCGCATTATCTCCGTTCCCCGCTAGCGATTCGGCACTGCTAGCAGCAGCAATATGGTCTTTATCCATTTTTATTTCGTTCGTTAAATCTATCGAACCAGCTAATCCTTCACGAATACCTTCTATATTTAAAGTGGTTCCTCCAAAAGAAAAAAACGCAGGCGGCGTGTTACCCGTCTTTATTGAATTTAGACTGTCTCCGCTCGTTTGGACGGCATTAAATTCAGTCGCAAAAGCCGTAGCCATCTGGTCAAGATCACCTAGCATACCTTCATAAAAACCCCGCTTGATTCCAGATTCAGCTTCGTAACCTCCAGCTTCTATCAGACCTTTCAGCTTGCCGGGTGAGGTAAATTCTTCTGGGTTGTAAGACGTTGTTCCAACTTGAATAGACTGAACCAGATCAGTACTTGCAGACGCATAAGAAACTGACATTCGGTTGACTGAGTTGCTTGTGCCGTCAAGCAGCTGCGACATCGGGGATAGTGGCTGGCCGCTTCCATTCATTAAATTGATTGATGCTTTCCCCATTGCCAGGGGACTGGCAGAGGAAGGCGGCTCCTCATAGGACACTTCAATATTTACATGCTCTGACAGTTGATCGATCAATCGGTCCCGTTCATCGTACAGATCGTTCGCTACATAGCCATGCGGCTCTATTTCAGCAATCTGTTTATTTACATTATTGATTTGAGAAGCTAGTGAATTGATTTCTTTTGTAGTTACGTTTACTTCATTTTTTATATCAGTCTGCATCGTGTTGATGGTATTGGATAAATAATTGAAAGTCTCTGCTACTGCCTTTCCTCGCTGCCTGACGACGGAACGGGCTCCAGCGTCTTCAGGATTAACCGATAGATCCTGAAGCGACTGCCAGAAACGGTCCATTGTTTTTGCCAAGCCATTCTCCGTTGGTTCATTCATCAATTCTTCCATTCGTTCCATGGAACTCCCCATTACCCTATAGTACCCCGCCCGGTTGTTTCCTGAGCGGAACTGATCATCTAGAAACTGCGTGCGGACCCGTTCAATACTTTGGGCCTGCACTCCCATCCCCATCTGCCCAGGGATCTCTGCTCGGTTTCTAGAGGCAGCCGGGTAAGGACCGGTTTGTTCAAAATTAACACGTTGCCGCGTGTAGCCCTCTGTATTAGCATTCGATATATTATGACCAGTGGTGTAAAGAGCGGACTGCTGGGTGAAGAGCCCTCTTTTGGCTACTTCAAGTCCATGGAAGGTGGATACCATGTGAATTCTCCTCTGCATTAGGCTTTTGAATCAAAGGTGGATCGTTTCGGTTTGTTCCTGTTTGAAGCAGTTGTCCTGCCTGCATAATTGACACTTTCAAGTGATGGCTGAAGCATATTTAACGAAAGGTTAATAAACTGCAGCGACTGCTTCGTGAGCTCGGCGTTCAGCTGCTCTTGCTGCTTGAGACTTGAAAGCACAAGAACCATCTCTTCATAAATGTCCTGAAGCTGGACCTGTGAATCTCCTTCAAGGTTATTAATCATATTGGAAATAGTGGGGTCGTATGTAGAGAGGCCCTGCGCCTCGAACCAGGAAACAGCTGCATCACCGCGCTGCTTTTCCACCTTATTTATGGCCTGCACGTGTTTTCTTTCCTGAGTTAGCATCTGCTGTAAATCAGTTGTGTTATTCGTTTTCAGGGCCTCCGTTTTCTTCCGGGATAAAATTAGCAGACTTTCATGCAATTGTTTCAATTGGTCCATGCACTGGATGACTGGTTTTAACGTCAATGCCATTCTCCTTTAGCTTTTGTTCGACCAGAAGTTCAGCATGTTCTTTGCCGTTGTTTTCGGATCGGCCTGATAATTTCCGGACTCTAATTTGATTTTAAGTTCTTCAATCATCTTTTGACGGACAGGATCTGCTTTTTCTGAGCTTTGCATTTGTTTCGCCTGATTGGAAATTTCGACTTTATCCTGAGGTTTTACCTGATTTTTCACTTCAGCTGGTTTGTTTACTTGTTTTGTATAAGGGTTGAAATTCGAATGGTTCGGTCCATTGATTCTCATTCCGCTCACCTCATTTCGTGAATAGTAACGATGGTTTCTTATAATATCGTCTGAATGACTCACTATTTAAATACATCTTATTATTTATTTTTCACAGAGTAGTAAGTCCTATTTTCATTAAGCTTTTCTTTACTATCAAGCTCCTTATTGCTTGTGTGACGCTTCAAATCCTTAGATATTTCTTGAATGCACGGTTCGCAGAAACGTCCGGTTTGAATAGGTCTTTCGCACTTCTCACATAAGTAGCTTATATTCAGAAACTGAGCCGGGTGTAACCGCTTTTGTTTTACGAATTCCCTAATTTGTCTTTCAGAAACTCCCGTAACAGCTTGAATTTCTTCCTCTGCAGCCATTCGTGCTTTTTACGCATAAATGCATAAACCTTTTGGAAACCCTGCTCCTCTTTGCTTCTGCATTGGCTACAAACGGCAGCCGTTCCTGCTATGAAGTTGGCAATACAACGTGGACAATTAGCTAGATCCCCCATAACGTCGCCTCCCATATGATATCTATTACATATATCAGCATTGAACATCGAAGTCAAAGGTTCTTAGGACTAATTTACCGAAAAATAGTAAACGAAATGACCTCCGGGCATCCTCCCTGTTTTAAAAGTGATGCCGCGTGTCTGACAGTAGTTCCTGTTGTGTAAATATCATCTACCAGGATCACAGGTTGACGCACAGATTCTATCAGCTTAAATGGATTATCGGATGTAATGCGTGCGTATCTTCCTTTTTTTGATTGCTTTTCTGTATTTTTTCTTTCTAGCAGATGGCAGGGCGTTTGATTTAGCAATTGAATGACAGCTTCAGACTGGTTAAAACCACGCTCAACAGTACGTTCTTCACTTAATGGAATTGGGGCAATAATGCAGTCCGAATTCTTCATTCTATTAAATTGTTCCACGACATGCCGTTGCAATGCTTCCAATAGTATATAATCCCCTCGATATTTCCAGCGAGCTACGAAATCTTTAGCAAATTCATTGTATTGGAACACAGAAATATTTTTAGTTAGCAGCCCTGGATGATTCCATTCCCACCATTTACAGTCTTCACATACTCCGTTTTGACCTACTCGAAAACAGAGTTCACAGCCCGGTTTAAGAGATAGGAATTGATATTTACACTCGGAACATAATACTTCCTTTTCTGGTATTCGCCAAAAGTTGTCCCAAGTTATTCTAGGGAAGATTTCTTCGTGACAGATTAGACACCTCACAGCTTCTCTCCTAACCGATTCATTTTTACAACCGACTCACGAGCATTTAGAAGCGTATTCGTTTTTCCAGCATGAAAAAAGATGACCTCTCCATAAGGATCATCAGGGCTTCTTCCCGCCCTTCCTGCAATTTGAACAAGGGCAGCTTCATCAAACACTGAATGTCCCGCATCCACCACATATACATCTACAGAAGGAAACGTCACACCCCGCTCTAAAATGGTCGTAGTAACAAGAATCGGGTACTGCTTGTTTCGAAAATCGATGACTTTTTCAGCTCGTTTAGGATCCTCCGCATGGACGGAAGCCACTTTCAGCTTCCACTGGCTCAAATATTCAGCTAGCAAATCAGCCTGTTTGACCGATGGCACAAAAATAAGCAGCTGACGGTGAGATTGTTGTTGCATTTTAATTTTTTCAAGCAAGCTTGGCGGGATTTTTCCACGTTTTAAATGGCGGTAAAGACTAGGGGTCAAATTAAGTTTGGGGACAGGCAGCGGATAACCATGGAAACGCTTCGGAATGAAAACAACCGGGAGTGTTTTGTTTCGAATACGTTTATGCTGGGCTTTTCTAGGGGTTGCGGTGAGGTAAATGAGAGAGGATTCTATTTTAGCCGCACGCTTTGAAGCATAGTGGAGTGCAGGATCCTGGTGGAAAGGAAACGCATCTATCTCATCAATAATCATTACATCAAAAGCATGGGCAAAACGAAGGAGCTGGTGGGTGGTAGCAATAAGAAACTGTGCCGCTCCCTTTTTATCGGGACTGTCTCCATATAATGCTTCCATCTCAACATTTGGAAAGGCCGCTTTCAGGCGAGGCAGCAATTCGCGTACGACGTCAGTTCGAGGAGTCGCAAGACATACCCGCTTGCCCGAGGAGAAAGCTTCAGCAAGCCCCGGGAACAGCATTTCGGTTTTCCCTGCACCGCAGACCGCCCAGATCAGTTTTTCCCCTTTTCCAAGCTGAACCAAATCTCTTATTTCATCAGCAGCTTTTTGCTGGGAAAAAGTTAATTCCCCTTTCCAGGCGCAAGGGTTTTCCACCCGCGGCCACTTCACGTTTGGGCTGCCGAAATACAAAGGCTCACAATCCGTTGTCCGCCCCATTTGAATACAGGAACGGCAGTAAATACAATCATTTTCGCAGGCAGCATGGGGCATGTTAGCAAATAGGTGCTGTTCTTTATTTCCGCACCGCCGGCAGCAGAAGCCCCAGAAGTGATGTTCCAGAGCAGGGATTTTGGTTAATACGTTTTCTGACAGGGCAGACATAAGATTAGTATCGTTAAGAGGAACTTCATCACGAAGCAGGAGTTTACCGGCAAGTTGAGGATAGTTATGAGGAGTTTCTAAATCAGGGATCCAGTCAAAATCAGCAGAAAAATAAGTTCGCAGCGTTTGCAGCATTCTTTCACCTTCCTAAAATAAAAGTAGAGCCTGCTTGAGTCTCACAAACAGGCTCTACCTCAGACTTGACGGTACCAGCCAAGTCCGATTGCTCCCTCTCCGAGGTGAGTCCCGATTACTGGACCGAAATAGCTGACTTCGATATTTACGTTTTCAAACTGCTGTTCAATTTCCTGCTTAATCTGTTTTGCTTCGTCCAAACGATTAGCATGAATAATACAGGCTTTGTAAGTTCCGCCTTCTTCAATAGACTCTTCAAACAAAGTTAAGATGCGTTTAAGGGCTTTCTTTCTGGTGCGGATTTTTTCAAAAGGCACAATTTTAGTATCCACAAAATGGAGGACTGGCTTCACTTGCAACAGACTTCCTACAAATGCCTGAGCCCCGTTCAAACGACCTCCGCGATGAAGATGCGTGAGATCGTTCACCATAAAGTACGCTTTCATTGATTGCTTCATAACCTCAAGGCGGTAAAGGATCTGCTCAGGTGTCTCTCCATTATTAGCAAGCTCGGCTGCTTCAAGCGCATAAAAACCCTGCATGAGACAGCTGATTTCAGAATCAAACACATGAACATCAATCCCGTCTACCATATCACCAGCTGCTCTCATTCCCTGATAGGTTCCACTAATGCCGCTTGAAAGATGAATGGCTACTACGGCATCGTAATCACGGGCTAGCTCCTCCAGCTTCTCCGTCATTAAGCCGGTCGAAGGCTGGGAGGTCTTTGGCAGTTCACCGCCTTCTTTCACCATGTCGTAAAAATCATCCGCATTTATATCCATCTCTTCCTGATAGGATTCATGACCAAAAATCACGTTCAACGGTATCATATGTATGTCGTTGGCTCTGCGGGTTTCTCTCTTGAGATAAGCCGTACTATCTGTAAGAACCGCTGTTTTCATGTGATCCAACTCCTTGTCCACTATGTATTTTCTATCATTCACTCTCATAGTATTTAACTGTTATTTTACATGAACCACCGCTCAATTGCACCAATAAAGTAGAAATAACCTAATAGTTGAATGGGTAGAAACAGGGAGATTATATCACCCAGCATCTGGAGGACCTGAGCTTCCTGTTTTCATCTTTTTATAGTAGAAAAAGCTGCCGGCCGGAGCCCGCAGCTTTTAAATATTAATGTATGATTAGATAACTTCCACCCAGCCATTTTTAATTGCTGTTACAACCGCTTGAGTACGGTCGTTCACGTTCATCTTCTGTAAGATATTGCTCACGTGGTTCTTTACGGTTTTTTCACTGATATAAAGGGATTCAGCAACTCCACGGTTGCTATTTCCGTCAGCCAGCAGCTGTAGCACTTCGCATTCTCGACGCGTAAGCAGATGCAGCGGTTTGCGGTATTCTATCGTGCGATAAGCACTGCTCCCCTTGTTTTCGGAGAGGCGGCGATATTCAGCCACAAGATTATGCGTCACTTTAGGGTGCAGATAAGATCCGCCTTCCCCAACAACTTTAATTGCTTCAATCAACGCATCTGAGTCCATTTCTTTTAGCAAATATCCCTGCGCTCCGGTTTTAAGCGCGTGAGTAACGTAGTTTTCATCATCATGAATAGATAAAATAATGACTTTTAAGTCCGGATATTTCTTGGTAATCTCTGCCGTAGCTTCGACTCCATTCATACTCGGCATATTAATATCCATCAGGACCACATCCGGCATGTAATCATCAATCAGCTGAAGAGCTGAACTACCGTCGTCTCCCTCTGCCACAACTTCAAAGCTTGTTTCGAAGTCTAAAATTCTCTTTACACCTTCACGGAATAATTTATGGTCATCAATCAGGACTATTCGTGTCGTCATGATCTTTTCCTCCTATTTCCTTTACATCCACTGGATTTTTTCAGCATCCCTAACCTATAGGTCTTTTTAATCTTTTTTGTCTCTTTTTGTCTCTTTTTATTTCTATATCGTTGTACCCTAATCCTATTTTCTATTATAAACGATTCACGCCATTTTACATAGTTATTCCTGTAATTAACTATTTATTGGAATATGAATCGTGACAATGGTCCCCTCTCCGGGGCTTGAATCGATGTTTAGATCCCCATCCAGCATATCAACACGCTCACGCATACCAACTAAGCCAAATGATTTATCTTTCTTTGATTTAGGATCAAAACCTTTTCCATCATCTTTTACGATGATCATGGCTGCACCCGCTTTTAACTCCGTCTTTACTTGGATTACGGAAGCACTGGCATGTTTGACCGCATTTTGGACCGCCTCCTGAATCAATCGGAATAATGCAACTTCGAACTTAGATTCAAAACGGCGTTCTTCACCGAATAATGTGAATGAAATTTCCAAATCATTATAATCCTCTACCGTGGCTAGATACTTTTTCAGCGTAGGAATTAACCCTAGATCATCAAGCGCCATAGGACGAAGATCATAAATGATACGGCGGACTTCGTAAAGTGCGGAGCGAACCATGGTTCGAACACTTCTCATTTCTTTCATAGCTTCATCGATGCCTCTTTCCCGGTAAATCCGATCAACGAGGTCCGAACGAAGCATTACATTCGCAAGCATCTGGGCAGGTCCATCATGGATTTCTCTGGATAACCGTCTTCGTTCCTCTTCTTGAGCTTCAATAATCTGAAGACCGAATTGCTGCTTCTCCTTCGCATCCTCAAGCGCATCGGTGACGTGTTTGAAATCTTCAGTCAAATAGTTAAGCACCACCGATATTTTTCCTCCAAGCGCTTCGGCACGGCCAATTGTTTCATCCAAATTCCGTAAGCGCCTTTCCAGATCGTCACGCCGGTTGCGGAGCTGCTTTTCCTTCTCACGTTTCATGGACAAGTCCATCTGTAACCCGTGAGTTTGTTCGTAAACTTTGCGAATTTCATCTTCTGAATATTTCTGGAATTGTTTACTCACTTCCGACAAGCGCATTCGGGAGAAGCGTACTTTCTGCTCTAGCTTGTCTCCCTCATCAATAAGAGAACAAACCTCTCTTTTTGTTTCCTTCAGCTCTTTATCCAATTGTTCATACTCATTTCGGGATTCTTCACCAATCTGAAAAATTTCATCTTTACTATTGGTGACAGTATCCACCATTTCATGAATGATATGGTCAAGTGCTTTGTCCCCAAATTTCTTTTCGCTCATCCTTGTCCCTCCATCAATATTCACACACTCATTCGTTAGGCCTAAGCCGTTTTATGGGGGTGTTTAATTATAAAGTTACTTTTATTTTTCCTTTTTTGATAAAACAACCTACCATTTGCTGAATCATGCCCCCAGCTATATAATTAAGTCTTTAGGAGGTTTATGACATTATGTTAGAAAATTATTATACCGTAAAGCTCGAGGGATCTGAAGAAGTGACCATACAGAAATCCCGTTTCATTGGATATGTGCGACGCTGCGAAACGGAGGAAAAAGCCCAATCATTTATTCAGGAGATTAAAAAGAAACATAATGATGCGAACCACAACTGCTCAGCTTATATGATTGGCGAACACGACTTAATACAAAAAGCAAATGATGACGGGGAACCAAGTGGTACCGCCGGTGTTCCTATGCTCGAAGTATTAAAGCGAAAAGGGTTAAAAGATACGGCTGTCGTGGTCACGCGCTACTTCGGGGGCACGAAACTCGGGGCAGGCGGATTAATTCGCGCATATTCCGGTACTGTTTCTCAAGCAATTGAAAAAACAGGTATTGTTCAACGCCAACTTATGAAATCTATGCACGTGAGCGTAGCTTATCACCTGCTTGGAAAATTAGAAAATGAAGTACGCAACTCTTCCTATACGCTTGAAACGATTAATTACATGGAAAATGTGGAATTAATAATATATGTAGAAAGTGGGCAGGAAGAAGCTTTTGAAAGCTGGATAACTAATTTAACCAGTAATCAAGCTCAACTAACCCGAGGGGATTCATCTTATGTAGAATTTGATGTCAAACCTAGCGAAGGAGCTTGACCCCTTTATGAAACGCAAAAAATTAAAAATTGCCTTAAGCGTTGTGAGCTTTATTCTGTTAATCAGTATTGGTGCAGCCGCCGGTTATGCCATCTATTTAACCGATAAAGTCAAGCAGACGGCCACGGAATCCCATCAAGAGCTTGATCGAGGCGGGAAATCCGAAAAGCGGCGAAGCGAAGTGGACCCCGAGCAAGATGACATTTCAGTATTATTTGTTGGAATTGATTATAGTGAAAAAAGATCTTCCGGCGGCAATCGTAATGCTCTATCTGATGCACTCGTACTTGCAACCTTTAATGATCAAGATAAATCCATTAAAATGGTGAGCATCCCTAGAGACTCTTATACGTACATTCCTGAAATCGGCTATAAAGACAAAATCACTCATGCACATGCCTTTGGAGGAATCGATGCCACAGTAGAAACTGTGGAAAAAATGTTTGATCTTCCTGTAGATTATTATGTAAGGCTCAATTTTAATTCATTTATTGAAGTCGTCAACTCCATCGGCGGCATCACCTATAACGTCCCATTTGATATCACTGAACAAAACAGTGCAGATAAAGATGGAGCCATTGAATTGAAAGAAGGTTATCAAAAGTTGAATGGTGAGGAAGCACTGGCACTTGCCAGGACAAGAAAATATGACAGCGATTTGGCACGCGGAAAGCGGCAAATGGAATTAATTCAGGAGATTGCACGCCAAACGATGACCACAAGCTCACTTAATAACTTCGGCTCCATTCTAGACTCCATCAATGAGAATTTGAAAACGAATTTAACATTCGAAGAAATGATTTCCTTTAAGGACTACTTCCTTGATAAACAAGGGTTGCGTTTTGACAAAATGCAACTAAATGGTGAAGGTGGAAAAGTGGACGGAGTTTGGTATTACCAGGTAAAAGAAGAAAGCCTGGCATCTGCAAAAGACCAGTTACAAACTCATTTAAACTTACCTTCCCAGAAAAATCAAAACTCTAATACTTTCGCTGAAGAAAATGAAGATGAAGATAATTCTATGTAAGAACCTGCTTTTCGATAAAGCAGGTTCTTTGTTGGTTTTTGACGAAATATTTCCTCGGAAATATTTCGTCAAAAACCTCTATTTAGGTACTAAAAAGAGCTCTAAAGAGAAGGTGTTCCTTCCCTGTAGAGCTCTCTAATTACCGTCGTGTACGATAATCACGAATCATGTTGAGGATTGGTTTATAATCTTTCCCGATCAATCCAGTCATCTCGACGATTAACTCAATCATCAAGATAAGGGCAGCCATTACGAACATGGCTCCAAACATGGTTGCCTGAGAAAAGATAACAGCCGCCAGACTAAACAGCGCACTAACAGCATAAATCATCAAAACCGTTTCTGGATGACTATATCCCAAATTTATTAGACAATGATGAAGATGTGATTTATCAGGTGCCGAGAGAGGCTTCCGTTGAATCACTCTACGGACAATAGCAAACAATGTGTCAGAAATTGGTACACCGAGAATTATAACAGGAATAATGAAAGAGAATAAGGTTACGTTTTTAAAGCCTAGAAGAGAGAGCACGCTGATCATAAAACCAAGAAACAGCGCTCCTGTGTCCCCCATAAAAATTTTGGCTGGATAGAAATTGTAAATAAGGAATCCGATGGTGCTTCCCAACATCATAAATCCAGCAAATACGACAAACACATTTCCCATTGTAATCGCCATACCTGAGATCGTTAGAAGAGCAATAGCTGATACCCCTGCAGCTAATCCATCGAGCCCGTCAATTAAGTTAATCGCATTGGTTATTCCCACAATCCATAATATGGTAATGGGTATGCTTAAATATCCAAATTCCATTTCTCCACCAAATGGGAGGTTAATGTACTCTACTTGTACACCGCCTATAACCACGACAATAGCTGCAGCAAGTTGCCCTCCAAGCTTCACTTTTGCAGAAAGCTCCCTTAAATCATCAAGAACACCGGTAGCAATTATGATACTGGCACCAATAAATACCGGCCATGTATAACGGCTTTCCGGAAAGAAAAACAAAAGTCCACCGGCAAAGCTTAAATAAATAGCCAGTCCACCCAGCCTCGGCATAACCACTTTGTGAACTTTACGATGATTCGGCTGATCCGTCGCGCCAATAGCAACAGCAATTTTTTTAACGATAGGTGTTATTAACAACGAAGCAATAAAACAGAATAACAAGGCCTTATACTCCATAAAGACCCTCCTCAGGTTTATTATGTCCTCTCCCAAACAACATAAGCTGAAATAATTTTTCCATATTTTTAAGAATAAATGAGTCACTGTTATCTCATAATAATTCTAGATGATTATAGCACAAGAACCGCTCCTCAGATATACATATTTCTTTAAATATTTGTTAGCCTATTCCTAACAATTTTAAACACTAAAAAGGTTATTCCGACAAAGATGATTAATCTGCAAATTCCCTTACATGCCAGTTTCTATGGCTTCTGAAACAGTACATTCCCTCTATGTTTTTATTTATAAAATGTTTACTATTCATGCCCCCGCAATGACCTGCCTCGCACTCCACAGTGTTTCGAATAGATAATTATTCATTCGGGGGACTTATACAGAAATAATTCATTTTTCCTACTACTCTCTAATAATAAGGTTTAAGCCGCTCCTCGAAAGTAAATATACGTTTAGGTACAGCTTTACCTTGCAGTATGCTTCATGAATTCATAAAATAGGTAACGCATGACAATTTTACTAGGAGGATTTCTTACAACATGGCTAAACATGAAAGAAAAAAATTAGAAAGATCCTTAAAACCCCACTGGGTTTGGGCGATTGCATTTGGCTCTGCCATAGGATGGGGAGCTTTTGTATTACCGACAGACTGGATCGGGCAAGCAGGTCCTATAGGAGTTGTACTCGGAATTCTGCTCGGCGCTGCCCTTATGATGATTATCGGAGTAAGCTATGGTTTCTTAATAGAAAAGTTTCCAGTAACAGGTGGAGAATTTGCTTATGCTTATATTGGGTTTGGCAGAACATTTGCCTTTTTAGCAGGATGGTTCTTAACACTCGGGTACTTATGTATAGTAGCTTTAAACGCTTCGGCCCTGGCTCTTCTTGCTAAGTTTCTTTTTCCAGATTTTGTACGAACAGGAAATTTGTATGTAGTAGCTGGTTACGAAGTATCGATCATCCAGATTGCTATTGCCAGTATTGCACTTATTTTATTTGCGGTTTTGAACATTCGTGGTGCCAGCTTTTCAGGGAAAACACAATTTATCTTTAGTATGGTATTGGTATTAGGAATTACATTGTTAGGTATCGGAGCAATCTTTACGGATGGACCATCGTTCAGCAATATTACTCCGGCATTTAAACCGGATCAGACAGCAATTGCTTCGATTTTAACGATCTTAGCGCTTGCACCATTTGCTTATGTTGGTTTCGATAACATTCCCCAGGCAGCTGAAGAATTTGATTTTAAACCTAAAAAAGCATTTGGACTAATCATCTGGTCCTTGCTCGCTGCTGGCCTCGCTTATAGTGCCATGATCTTGATCACGGCAAGTACCATGCCCTGGCAGGATTTACTGGCTCAAATTAATGCAGAACAATCGGTGTGGGGGACAGGGGACGCCATTGAAAGCTATCTTGGACGTGCTGGTGTATTGATTATCGCTATCGCTGTTTCCATGGGTATCTTTACTGGATTAAACGGCTTTTACATTTCATCAAGCCGATTAACTTTCGCCATGGGACGGGCTCGCATTTTACCAAATGCCTTTCGTAAACTGCATTCCAAATATCACACGCCGTATGTAGGTATTTTATTTACAATGGCTATTTGCCTGATTGCTCCTTGGTTTGGTCGCCAGGCTTTATTGTGGGTTGTCGATATGTCTTCCACCGGAGTAGCGATTGCTTACTTTTTCTGTACAGCGACCGCTTATAAATTTTACCGCTGGTCCTCGAACCAGCCGGCTAAAAACAATTCAGATGTAGTATCCCCAGGAAGGAAGCTCCTTTCCTTAATCGGAATGCTCAGCTCTATTGGATTCCTAGCGTTACTACTTCTACCCTGGTCTCCAGCTTCACTGGGCAAAGAATCTTATATTGCCCTATGCATATGGATCGTGATCGGAATTGTTTTCTATATCTTTAACTATAAACGTTATAACCAAATTGAAGAAAAAGAAATGAATTATCTAATCCTCGAAAAAGAAGAAATTTAAGCATAAACATCCCCGGGACGCCCGGGGATGTTTATGCTTTATTTTAGTTAAAGTAGCTGCTGAAGTATTTGTTCCAAATACTATAAATCCAGCTTTTCACCCATTCATATTTATGTTCTTTTTCCTGTTCTTCGTCTTTCTTACCTTTATCGTCTTTGTCTTTGCGATCTTCATTGTCGCTGCCTTTGTCCTTATCTTTTTTATCTTCCTTATCTTCATTTCCTTTACCTTGTTCTTCGCCTTTATCCTTCTTGCCGTGATTTTTAATCATTATTTGAGCTAATACAGGGTCATGGTCACTCGCACGGCCATCAGCTTCTGAGAAGTCAGAGTTAATATTAACAGTCTGTACTTTCGTCTGTTTGGCAAGGTTATTGCTCACAAGGATGTGATCCAGAACTTGAGAATTCCCCTGGTATATATAAGTGTACTGTTCTTCTGTAGGAAGAGATTCAATCATATTGGTTAAAATGTCACCTTCAAGTGTATTAATTGGAGCAGAGAACTGAAAATCATTTAAGTCTCCAAGGACGACGACATTCGAATCATCCACCTCATTCTCTACTTTTTGAACGAAATTATTGATTACCGTGGCTTGCTGGATTCGCTGCTCTTCACTGCCTAGCTCCACAGGCTGATCCGCACCAAACAGTCCATCATCTCCACCTTTGGAATTGAAATGATTGGCTACCACCACTACTTTTTCTCCATTAAATTCAAATTCAGCCGCTAGTGGTTTTCGCGAATCATCAAAGGCATCATTTGTCGGGTCAACCCGGCCTGGATTCAAGGTCAGCCCATCTTCGTTCACGTCTACACCAGTCACGGCATCACCATCTGGTTTATCGGTCAGCGTCACCCGCTCAGGATTGTAAATGAATCCAACGCGAATGTTCCCACCCGGCTGTCCGCCGTCTGTTTTATCCTGCGGTGCAATGTCGGTGAACTCATACTTCGGTCCACCTGCTTCTGCGATGGCGTCAATTAATTTTTGGTAGCTTTCATTCGCTTCTACTGTTCCATCGTCAGTTGGGCCATTATTGTCTTGAACTTCAATTAAACCTACAACATCAGGCGTATTTAGATTTTGAATAATAGATTCCGCAATTTTTTCAACTTTTTCAGGAGAAGTGTCTGCAGAGAAGTTCTCGACGTTGTAGCTCGCTACAGTCATTTTTTTCTTAAGAGCTTTCAAATCTGCAGATTCGCGTTCAGTGCCCCCGTCTTTAATTTCCGGGAATTCTCCAGTTGGACGGATCTTGTAGTTGCTATAGTCGTAATTAACTACTCCGGTGATAGACTCATCAAAGTAATCACCTGTTTTCGCGTTAATATCTATTCCATCAACATCGATCAGCACACGTTCCGGATTGTAGTCGTCTGGGGAAATAAGTAAACCCTCTGCACGGGTAAACAATTGATTTTCGCTCGTTTCTACATACACTGGAAGCTCATCATATTTAACCGGACCGGATACTTTCGGTTCCGGAAGTTCAATCAACATTCCTTCCAGGCTTTCATAAAAATCAATGCCGTCTTCAGCCGGATCAAAGGACTCGAGACCATCATCTTCAATAATTTCGGTCGGCTGTTCACGATCTTCTCCTATCACCACTGGCTTCGGAATATCCGTTCCAGAAGACTCCACATTGATAGTGGAAGCACTGATCTGTGTAGTTAGTAGATCATTTGCATCTGAATAGCCATCTTCACGCCACTCTGTTACTTCTCCTGTCGCAGTTACAACATCACCTACCGCAACATTAGAAGAACGCTTGTAAACGTAAATTCCCTCAGACGTAGCGATGTCATCATCTGGGTTAAGGCTTTGCATATAAAATCCATTGCTGCCATCGAGTTTCGTTACCACACCTTCGACATTTTTCACTACTTCGCCTTCATAAGGAGAGGTATGGGAAGATCCTTGTATATCATGGATTTCAAGGGAGTCAGCAGCTTTTAGTGCGGTATAAGAAAACGTAGACACCTCACTCACTTCTCCATTATCACGAACAGCTGCCGCTTTGATCGTAGTATCCTTTGTAATCGTTATGGGTTCTGTGTATTCTTTACTTTCAGCTGTAGGCTCACTGCCATCCGTGGTATAATGAATCGTCACGCCTGGCTCAACTGCGCTGAGAATAATTTCAGTTCCTGTAATAACTGCCCCGGATTCTTTATTTGCCGTTACAGCGAAGGCTTTTTGTACGATATCAGACTTTGAACGAGGGACAAGCTTATAATTGTTAAAGCTGTAATTCACAACACCTTTTATCTGCTCGTAACTATCACCAACCCTAAGTAGATTCTCTTCAGCCGGAGTGATCAGGAAAGTTCCTTCTGCTCCTTCCGCAGTATAATCTCCATATTCGTTCACGTCGGTTATTTCTACATTATTCACTTCTACGAACTCACCTTCAATTGACTCTCCCTGATCGGCAGAGAATTGGAGTGCACTTACTCGTTCCGGTTCAGGAACGCCCACTCCTTCTTCTGTCACTTCCACAGCGGCTGAAGAGGTTTGAATTTGCTCCATTCCATAATAATCGCCTATTTCTCCTGAAGCTGTGATCTGATCACCAACCTGTGCGGTAATTCCTGGAGCTCGAACAATGATGCCAGCTGACTCGTCTTGTATGTATAAGTTAGTTTGTCCGCCAGATTCAAAAGCCGCCGTAGCAATTCCCTGTACACTTACCGTAGATCCTTTTTCACTTTGACGAGCCTCAGCAATAGATACAGTCTCTACGGGAGTGTCCGGAGTGTCATTTACTTCGTAAGAACCCAAATAATCAAATGTATCTTTAGCATAGCTGTCCCACTCGGCTGAAACGTCGTAACTGTCCGTTGGATCTGTGTCTCCAGAGGTTATGGAAGCTTTTCTAACCAGTGTGACGTCGTTAGCAAAATCGCTACCATTACCAACTTGCCCAAATGAATCGACAATTTCTCCGTCTTTTTTCAATACGAGCGGATCGTTTCCGTTAAAGCTCACAATTCCATCAATTAAGTCGGCTTTGTCTATAATATCCTTGGCCGC
Source organism: Halobacillus sp. K22 (assembly GCF_052246795.1). Taxonomy (NCBI): domain Bacteria; kingdom Bacillati; phylum Bacillota; class Bacilli; order Caryophanales; family Bacillaceae; genus Halobacillus; species Halobacillus sp. K22. Next base: position 45,750 of record NZ_JBQQCN010000030.1, read on the forward strand.
CTGGCTGTCTGCAATGACGAACGTTTCCCCACTGGCTAATGTGCCTTCAAGTTCCTGAGTCTGAGAAGCTTCAGTGGCTCCATTGGAATAGAGTTCAAGCGTATAACCCGATAAATCAATAGCACTCCCTGTGCCATTATAAAGTTCAAGCGCTTTATTAAAACTTGAACCTTCCACATATTCAGAAATAAACAAGTCTGCAGGTGCTTCCGCTGCCTTAACATCGGACATCGGAATCGCTGTAGAACTTAACGTCATTACCGTTACTAAACATCCAGCAACTACTTTTTTCACTGATGACGCCTCCTTGGTAAGTTTTGCCTTTTGGGCCGTTACACTTTTCAGTATAAAATACATAGTGAACAAATTATGTTGTTTTATTGTAAAATTAGATAAATAATTCCATTGAATCAGGAAAAAATAACTAATTATGACAAAATCATTACACATTGTCGTACGATAGAAGTGTGTCTTTGGTGTGTTTTCATATATGATAAAATATAAATTTGAGAGGTTAGAAGAATGAGGTGTGTTCGATGAATTCGAGAAAAGTTCGCATTCGTAAGAAAAATAGAAAGAAAAAAATCAGACGCTTAAGTATATTTCTGTTAATGCTTGCCATTCTTGCAGGAGGCGCTTTTTATTACGTCTCGCAAGTCTATACCGCATCTTTCCAGGCTTTAGATAGAGGGGAGAAATCTGACCTTCGCGAGGAAGCTGTAAATATCGGGAATGATCCCATATCTATTCTCTTAATGGGGGTAGAGGACTATTCAACAGACGGTTCAGCTGGCCGGGCTGACACACAGATTGTGATGACGCTGGACCCGAAGACAAATCAAATTACCATGACCAGTCTTCCACGTGATACAAAGGTTACGATCCCGGAAGAAAAAGTCGGTAAGAAATATTCAGGGGAGCATAAATTAAATGCCACCTATTCTATCGGGGAAGTTTCAGGTTATGGATCCGAAAAGCTTGCTGTAGAAACCGTAGAAGACTATCTTGATATCCCTATAGATAAATTTGCTACAGTTAACTTCGAAGGATTCATTGAAGTCGTGAATTTATTGAACGGTGTGACCGTTGATGTAAAAGAAAGCTTCTGGGAGCGAAGCAGCAAGGATTACTATAAGAAGATTGAGTTTGAGGAAGGGCCAACAGCGATGAACGGGGAAGAGGCTTTGGCTTTTGTAAGAATGAGAAAAAGAGATGCAGCTCTTACTTATCCTAGAGAAGAACGTCAGCGACAGTTCATTCAAGCAGCAATCGACGAAGCAATCTCTGCCGGGACCATTTTTAAGGCCGGTGAAATCGCAGATGTCCTTGGAAAAAATATCGCTACAAACCTCTCTCCAAGAGAAATATATGCATTACAAAAAGCCTTTTCATCAGAAGAATCGGCGGTAAAGTCTTTTACAATTGAAGGAGAAAATAAACGGCTGGAAAATGGACTCTACTATTTTGTTCCTAATGAAGAAAGCTTACAGAATGTAGAAAATAAGTTGAAGCAGGAACTTGATCTGTCCAGTGCCTCACCCTCAACATCTGAGTAAGTTTATATTTAACACTTAAGCCCCGTTCGCCAATCGAACGGGGCTTGCTGTTTTTCTGTAATACTCCTATTGAAAAAAGGATCTCCAGGGAGGAGATCCTTTTTGTACATGCATGCCCCTACGAGCCTGCTGGCTTAAAAACGAGCACGCCGTAAACTCTTTCAAAGGTGTAGGGACCCTCATACTCGATCAGGGGCACAACATCCTCGTTTTGAATGCTGATTTTACTAATCGTTGGTTTCGACACCATAATACGTTGAAATGTATCCTCCGTTAATTGACGGGAAGGCTCGACCACAATTGTTCGATCAATCCGTACACAATAACGGCCTAAAATTTGTAATTCTTCTCTGTCTAAATATATTTTTGATAATTGTGCCAAATCCACTTCACCCTCTCTATGTTCTATAAGAAGTGTTTAGCACATCACCCTATCCCGTATCCATAATATAATAAAATTTCTATTATTTGAAAAGTCTTTATAGGTAAAATAAGACACGAGAACTACAAAATTCGACTCTTTTCTCAAAAAGAGTCCTTTACTTCCGATAATAGATTCGCACGCCACTGTTTCTTCGTTTGCCTATATTCTTCCTTTAAGTCCGTCGCTTTTTTTGAACCCATGTCTTCTTTAACACTTTCATGAATTGTTTGAAACCCCTCATCTGTATTCGCTTCCAGACGATCGGCTGCTGAGTTATATTTGCTGAAAAAATAACTGAAAGATATGTCTTCACCATTCTGCTTTTTAGTCACATACTCTTTTTGAGCTTCTGTAACGATTTCATCCATTCTTCTTTCAGCTTCATTAATGAGCTGTTCATACGAAGTTTCATAGGATTCAATTCGTTCAGCAGGATTCATTTGTCCTTCAGCGCTATTATCGGGCAGGATAATTTCGTATGCTTCATCCGCTAACTGATCAACTTCCTCATCAGCTGTATCATGAGACTTAATGAAGAACACATACGCAAAATAACCGCCGATCGCTACCATAACTACCAGGAACAGCACGAGAATTTTTCTCACCTTGAACAATTCCCTCCACTCTTTTTATCTCTTTACAGAGTATATCACAGAAAAACCCTCTCCTGCGTTTTACGGCAGAAGAGGGTTGCTTTTATTTTTATTCTTCTATAATACGATAGTTGGTATGAGCTACAACCGTTCTATCATATTCAAAATCAATCTCATCTAAATTGTCCATAATTGTTAGGTCTACAATTACAGAGCGCTGGCATTGACTAGGAATCACTTTTCCCGTAAAAGTAATATCGTTTCTTTCAAAACTGACTACTTGACCGGGTGTCGCGATTTTATCATCAGGTTGTATCATAATTTCTACCCTTTCTCTACCTTTTTTTATTGAATCGATTTTACATAAAATTGACAAACAATTCAAATAAAATCTTTTACAGAATATGTTACTTTATTCGACAAATAAATACAAGCGAAATGGATATTGTTTTAGTAAAATATCTATTACTTATTTAAATTGTAATAATAGGGAGGAAAACAATAGTGAGCCAGACAGGAATAGGAAAACAACCCACATTTTAACCTTTCCTGTTCATCCATTTTTATCCACCTCAGGTCATCCAGAATTTGGTTTTAAGATGAAATGCTATAGTCTATTCGAACCATGGACATCTAAAGGTATATAATATAATATGAAAGCGGTTCCACTATTATTAGGAAAGAGGGGAAATAATTTGAAGAAATTTTATTGGTTCATTGGGTTAGTCTTTTTCTTATTGTCTTTTGCGCAACCGTTTGCACTAAACGCTTTTGCCGATGACAAAGTCTATGATACGGTCGTACTCCGAGGAAGCGCTGCTTCTTTGGATTGGAGTTCTAATGATCATCCGCTCGCTTATGACTCGGAAGAAGGAGTTTGGAAAAGTGATCCTGTGACCCTTGAAGGAGGAAATGAAGTCGAGTTTAAATATGTATATGATGGCAACTGGATGCCAGGAGCCAACTTAACCTACACGCCTCCTCAAGACGGAGATTATACCTTCGTTTTTTATCCAGAAGATGAACGTAAGGTAGATGTTCGTTCTGTAAATAATTCTTCCGGAAGTCTTACACTTGAACTAACTGTCCCTGAGAAAACTCCAGATTGGGTTGTGCCTACCCTTGCTTCTAATAAAAATGACTTCAACTATAAGGTAAGTCCTCTCAAAAAAGTGGACGAACGTACTTACCAGATTCAAGTGAACGGAGATAGTGGTGAAACACTCTCCTACTTCTACAGTTTAGGGGGCGAACCTTATAAAGAGGCGCGCGAAGAACCACGCTCAGCAGAATTTACAGAAGATTCTCAAATATATAAAGATACCGTTACGGAATGGGAAACGATTCCGGTAGCTCAGGATGTTACGCATAATTTTAACCATGACCCTTATACACCTGACAAAAAAGATAACGTCTCTGTAGAAGTATCGGTAGACCACTATGGTCCGATTGATGAAGGAGCTATCTACTATACTACGGACGGATCCAGCCCTGTTGGAAAAAGAGCAGAAGTTGAAAATGGGAAAACAGCTGATCTTAAAGTAACCAAAACAACCACAAAGGATAACGGTTTAAAAACATCCACTCTCGTGGGCACCATTCCGAACCAAAAGAATGAAACACGGGTAAAATACAAGACTGATGTGTGGAATTCCGCGAGTGCAGGCTCACAATTCGCTGATAACAATGCACTCACCTCAGAAAACGCCACAGAATTCGCTTATTACGTAGAGAACTATCAATCACCGGAATGGGCGAAAGAAGCGATTATTTATCAAGTCTTTGTCGACCGCTTCCGTGATGGCACAGAAAGTAACAATACATCTGTGGACCCTTCCCTTCCTTACAACGAACAACTGAAAGGCTGGATGGGCGGCGATCTTCAAGGAGTATTGGAAAAACTGGATTACATCGATAGTCTGGGTGTAAATACCATCTGGGTTTCACCTATTTACGAAGGGCCTTACTCTCATGGCTATCACCCAACAGATTTTATGAACATCGACCCTCGCTTCGGGAGTAACGAACTAATGAAAGAATTGGTGAAAAAAGCTCATAAACGAAATATCAAAGTTGTTTATGATTTAGTACCGAACCATACCTCAAATCGGCACCCATTTTTCCAGAACGCAGTAGAGAAAGGAGAAGACAGCCCTTACTATGACTGGTATTCATTTACCAACTGGCCTAATGAATATGAAACATTCTATGATGTCCAGGAACTGCCGGAACTTAACAATGATAACCCTGACACTAGAGATTACATGTTGGACGAAGTGGTTCCATTCTGGATGGAGGAGATTGGAGTAGATGGGTTCCGACTGGACTATGCTAAAGGCCCAAGCCAGAGCTTCTGGGTGGACTTTCGTCATAAAGTGAAAGAAATAGATTCAAACGCGTTCATCTTCGGTGAAGTTTGGGATAATCTCGATACGATTACATCCTATACAGGTAAGCTGGACGGGGCCATCGATTTTGAGACTCAGTCCGCCATCCAAAATGCTTTTATTAATAATGGCAGTATGAACGAGCTGGCTTCTTCCTTAACAACTATTCATGATGCCTATAGTGAAGAATTTGTACCAGCTACTTTCCTAGACAGTCATGATGTACCGCGCTTTTTATATGAAGCAGATGGCAACACGCAGACTCTGAAAAATGCTGCATCTCTACAATACACACTGCCCGGCGCACCGGTCATTTACTATGGAGATGAAGTGGGGCTTTCCCAAAGCGGCGATCACAATGCCGTTGATGAATGGAAGGACCGCTATTACCGTGAAATGATGCCTTGGAAACCTTCAGAGCAGGACCAGGACGTGAAAGCTCATTACAAAAAGCTCATTGATATCCGACAGGAACATGAAGCATTGACTAATGGCGACCTGCAAATGATTTATTCCGATGATGATCTTCTTGTATTTGAAAGAAAACTTCCTCAAGACCAGGTCGTTGTCGTCATCAATAAAGGAGACAGTCAGCGTCAGTTAGATCTTATTGATCTTTACAATCAGAAGACACCGAATCGTGTCAAGCTGATGTCGTTAATGGATGGTAAAAAACTGAGAAGTCACAAGGGGGCGCTTGAAGTGAAAAGTGATGCCCATTCTGTTTCCATTTATGAAGTAAAAGGAAAACTCCGCATGGAGATTCCTGATAAGAATAAGAAGTACTCAAAAGTTGCAGTGCGTGGAGCTGCACCGCTTGATTGGGAATCTGACGCCAATTTATTATCCTATGATGACAGGGATCGCGTCTGGAAAAGTGAACCAATCGAATTAACAGCGGGTGAAACCATCGAGTTTAAATATGTACGTGATGGAGAATGGCTGGAAGGAGACAATTTAACATTCACTCCCGAAATGGACGGAGACTATAAATTTATCTTCAACCCTCAGGAAGAATATGAGATAACGGTGATCCCTTATTCTAAAGCAGCTAATCTAGGAAAAGCTTCATAAAGCGAAAAGCCTGCCATGTGGCAGGCTTTTTCAAATCTATTAACCTATTGCTTTTCCTTCGTTAATATATTATATTACCATTTGTACCCATTTGGGTATGCCACCTTTCGCTAACCGCCCCCTGCCACTATTTTTCCTACATATAGGAGGACCATTATGAAGAAACATCTATGGCTTAGTCACCTTGTACTTCTATCCATCTACTTGATTGTATCCGCAGCTCCGGTAACAGCTTCTGCAAGTTTTACAGATATTGAAGGACATTGGGCTTATGAGGAAATCAACTACCTTATCGATCAGGATTTATTTAATGGATATCCGGATGGCACCTTTAAACCCAGCCGGTCTATTACACGTGCAGAGGCTTCTAAGGTCATTGCCGAACAACTCGGACTAAAACCCACGAAAACCTCAGATTTTCCAGATATTAATGGACATTGGGCAGAACCATACATTAAAGCCATTGAGGAACAGGATATCATTATCGGATTTGAGGACGGAGAGTTCAAACCCAATTACACCCTCCGAAGATCTGAACTGGCTGTTATACTTACCCGGGCGTACCAATTAGAAGGAAACAGCTCTTCCACGTTTACTGATTTATCTAGTGGGCACTGGGCTTTCCCTCACGTAAGTTCTCTTTTGGCTAATCACATTACAACCGGATATGAAGACGGCACTTTTCGCCCGTCCAAAGATGTAACAAGAGCTGAGTTTTCAAGCTTTTTAGCAAGAATTATGGATGACCGTTTTAAGATTGATGCAGTTAATAATGAACAAAAAATTCCACTCCTCATGTATCACAGCCTTTCTAAGAACCCTGCGGATTGGAGCTCCGTTACTATATCACCAGACAAGTTTTATGAAGAAATGTTGTATTTAAAAGCATTGGGTATGAATACGATTAATTCCAAGCAATTAATTGATGCTAAAAACGGGAAAGCTGAACTACCCGATAATCCCGTGATGGTTACGTTTGACGATGGTTACCGCAACAACTATTTACATGCCTATCCAGTGCTAGAGAAGCTCAACATGAAAGCCGTCATCTCAATTATTGGATGGAGTGTAGGGCGTACGACTGATTTAGGCGAGGAGCAGGATATCATTCCTCATTTCACATGGGGCGAGGCAAAAGAAATGGCAGACAGCGGTCATGTGGATATTCAGAACCATTCGTTTAACCTCCATAATCTCGGTAGTTCTAATGGCTATGGAAAAGGAACGCTTCCACGTGAAGGAGAAACAGTAGAGGAACACGCTGAGCGTTTTAAAAAAGATACGATGAAAATTCACCAATTAATTAAAGAAAAGTTAGGGTATGAACCAGAGCTGTTCACATACCCTTACGGAGCTTATAATCAAACCACAGAAAACGCTTTGAAAGAATTGGGGTATCAAGCCACGCTGACAACTCATTCAGGAATATCTGACTTAAATGACGGTTTATTTCAGATGAAGCGAATCAATTCCCCTGCTTATCTGCCGGGTTATCAGTTGATGGAAAGAATTGTTCGAGATGGAGTGGATGTTCCTTTTCAAGCAGTTTCCACCCGTGAAGCTCGAATTGCTAAGTTGGAAGAGTATTTAGGGATTAAGTAAACAAAATTAGAGCTCTTCTAGAGGAGCTCTAATTTATTTAAACCGAGTAGTTTTGTCCCAGCCAATAACCTGCTGCTTTTTCTATGTTTTCAAATAGAACACTAGACTTCTTACAAATAAATAAGAAAACAACTGAGCATAAGTTAAGTACATAATAAAGTATGAGAATTCCATTTGAATGCAAATGCCATGGCTAAAATAGTTAATGAAGAAATAACCGTAAAAACGATAATTGAACTACCCCCACTTACTCGCTGACGCTCCTTGAAGTTGGGGGATTCCTAAGAGCACGAACCTAACGGTTCGTTCAAATGATTAGGCTAGCCCCGTCGCACCGACGGTTGAAAGGAGTCGTTGAA
>NZ_JBQQCN010000031.1:0-52740 GCF_052246795.1 Halobacillus sp. K22
TTCAACGACTCCTTTCAACCGTCGGTGCGACGGGGCTAGCCTAATCATTTGAACGAACCGTTAGGTTCGTGCTCTTAGGAATCCTCCAACTTCAAGGAGCGTCAGCGAGTAAGTGGGGGTAGTTCAAAAATGTGGCTCTTATATGATCAATCTAAGTCATCCAAAAAAAGAAGCATCGATGCGCCAAATGGCGAACGATGCTTCGTTGTTTAGACTGTCGCTATTTTTTTTATTTTACAGGCTCCATTAAATTAAGAGCTCGAGAGGTAGAATCATGAACCCGATCAAGCAGCTCAGGATTATCCTCCAGCGACTCGCCGTAGGAAGGGATGATTTCCTTGAGCTTCGGCTCCCACGAATTAAGATATTCTGGGAAGCACTTGTGTAAGACCTCGAGCATAATCGAAACGGAAACGGATGCTCCTGGTGATTCGCCAAGAAGGGCAGCCATGGTACGGTCCTCAGCGTGAATCAGTTTGGTACCGAACTGGAGAGCACCGCGGCCGCCTTCTTCAGTATCCTCAATCAATTGTACACGCTGTCCGGCTACGAGAAGGTCCCAGTCTTCATTGGAGGCATTGGGAACAAAATTCCGCAGCTCTTCCATCCGGTCTTTTTTGGACATCTTCAGCTGCATGGCCAAATATTTGATCAGGGAGGTATTTTTGGCTCCGGCTGCGAGCATCGTCAGCACATTTGTCGGCTTCACGGAACCTAACAGGTCCATCATCGAGCCGGTTTTCAGGAACTTAGGGGTAAATCCGGCGAACGGGCCGTATAACAGCGTGTCTTTTCCTTCAATATGGCGGCGGTCCAGATGCGGAACTGTCATCGGCGGCGTGCCTGCCGGTTCTTTTCCATAGACTTTGGAATGGTGCTTCTTCACGACTTCCGGGTTATCGCAAACGAGGAATTCGCCGCTGATCGGAAATCCTCCGATGTGCTTGCTTTCCGGAATGCCTGTTTTTTGCAGCAATGGCAGTGCGCCGCCCCCGGCACCGATAAAGGCGAAGGAAGACGTATGCTCTTCGATGGTTTCTTCTTTAAGGTTTCGTACCTTCACTTCCCACGCTCCGTCTTCCCTTTGTTGAATGTTATCGACGGAATGATTGTAACGGATTTCTATGTTGTCCTGTTTCTCTAAATGTTTCAGCATTTGGCGGGTCAGTTCTCCAAAATTAACATCTGTGCCATGGTCGAATTTCGTTGCCGCAATCGGTTCTTCAGTGGAACGGCCTTCCATCATTAAAGGAATCCATTCCTTGATGCGTTCGGGGTCTATGGAAAACTCCATCCCCTGAAACTGAGGGTGATCTTTCAGGGCTTCCACCCGCTTCGTCAAAAATTCCACATGATCTTTTCCGTAAACAAAGCTTATGTGAGGCAAGGGGCGGATAAATTCTTCGGGACTCTGTAGATCGCCTTGCTCGACCAGGTGGGCCCAGAGCTGTCTGGAAATCTGGAATTGTTCATTAATTTTCACGGCCTTGCTAATGTCCAGTGAACCGTCCGGCTGTTCAGGGGTATAGTTCAGTTCACAGAGAGCGGCGTGCCCGGTTCCGGCGTTATTCCATTCATTGGAACTCTCTTGTCCGGCGGAGTCGAGCTTTTCGAACAGGGTGATACGCCATTCCGGCTGTAATTTGTGCAGTAGTGTTGCCAGTGTCGCGCTTACGACGCCAGCTCCGATCAGGATCACGTCGGTCGTTGTGTGATTATGATTCATGTTATTCCTCCTTTTATAGTTAAACAGGCAGCAGCTGTATCGGGAGTTATCGTCAATCTGATGGGCAGGTCCCGATCGTCATCCGCTTTCACCTTACCGTTCCTGTTCGTCACGCGAGGGTGATGCCTTTTTATTTTTATAAAAAATGCCGGGGATCACTTTTCCTTTATGTACCTTGATACTAGCAGCGTACTCGTGGAGGCAAGTGATCCTGCATAAAGGAAGCGGGAATTCTTACGTTACGAACATAGATAAGGTCATCAGATGACTTTGTTTCTTTTATTCTAGCACGAGCAGAAATCGCTTTCAATAAAAAGCTGAGTCTCTAAATCATTTAAGATTTTACAAGTTTTGCTCATATGAACCAGGGCGGGGGACGAGAAGCCATTGTTTTGTAAAAATTGTGAAATCGATCATAAATTCTATTGAAAATATGTTTGTAAGCGGTTACTATGGTTAATATGGTCATCTGATGACCGTATCAACTACTGACAAGTAAAGGTTTTTTAGGAATAAGTAAAAATGAAAACTAAGAGGAGGAGATTAAATGTTGATGGTGGTGGCACTAAGTGCTGTGATTGTTCCCTTTCTTCTGCTGGTTTTATTGCGTATGCCAGCGATCAAAGGGATGTCCATAAGTGCTGTAGTGGTAATTATTTTAGCGATGACCGTGTGGGGAATGGAGGGGCAGGTGATTGCTTCTTCCATTTTGCAGGGAGTACATAAAACCCTGACGATATTATTGATTTTATTCGGAGCGCTCGTGTTATTGAACACCCTTCGTAACACCGGAGCGGTGACCCGTATCAACCAGGGATTTCAGAGTATTTCCCAGGACATGAGGGTCCAGCTTATTTTTGTCGCTTTTTTATTCGGCTCGTTAATTGAAGGAGCAGCAGGGTTCGGTGCACCGGCGATGGTGACGGCTCCGTTGATGCTTGCTCTTGGCTTCAAGCCGCTCGCAGCGGTAGCGACAGCCCTTATTGCGGATAGTACGGCGGTAGCCTTCGGGGCCGTTGGAACGCCGGTGTTGGTCGGACTCAGCACCTTGCCCGATGCGGGCACCGCGTTTTTCAAGGAGGTCGGCGTAACTGTCACTCTTATTGATTTATTCGCGGGAACGTTTATTCCATTTATCTTAGTCCTCGTGCTGACCCTATTTTTCGGTAAAGGGAAGGGAATAAAAGACGCCCTCGTGATGATACCGTGGACGCTGCTCATTGGGATCACTTATAATGTTTCAGCTCTTGTATACGCGACTTTGTTTGGTCCGGAATTTGTAGCGATTCTAGGATCCTTGACCGGGCTGGTTGTCGCAGCCATAACCGCGAGAAAGGGATGGCTTCTCCCATCCACTGTATGGACGGATGCCAGACAGGAAAATTTTGAGGATACCGAAGAAAAATCCGAGATGGGACTAATCCGAGCGTGGTTTCCTTACATTATTGTCGTGGCCTTGCTGTTACTTACACGCATTGTTCCATGGTTTAAGGAATTTACACAGTCGGCTATTGATTTATCGTGGTCAAACATTTTAGGTGTGGAAGGGATTGCATCCAGCTGGGCAGTTTTATATTCGCCCGGAACCGTGCTGACAGTTGCAGCCCTTTTAGCTCTGCTCGTCCAGCGAAAATCGTTTAACCATTTTGGACGGGCGGCAAAGCAATCGCTATCCACAATCAAAATTACCGCTGTTACATTGGCGGCCACGCTTGCTATGGTGCATGTGTTCAGTAATTCCGGGATGAATATGAATGATTTAATGAGCATGCCAAGTTATATTGCCGAAGGAATGGCGGCTGCGTTTGGGCCGATGTGGATTTTTGCCGCGCCGTTTCTTGGAGAGCTAGGATCCTTTATAACAGGAAGTGCAACCGTTTCAACCCTTACCTTCGCACCCATTCAGTACAATATAGCGGAGGCTACAGATGCGAACCTCAAGGTAGTGCTCGCAGCCCAGCTGGTAGGAGCTGGAGCAGGGAACATGATCTGTGTGCATAATGTGGTCGCTGCAAGCGCTGTCGCAGGAATGGAAGGGGAAGAAGGAAACGTGATCCGGAAAACCCTGGGACCGGCTTTACTTTACGGCGTCCTTGTCGGTATAGGTGGATTTATATTAATGGGGATCTTGTAAGTAAGAAAAAGCATCAGCTAAAATACTAGCACCATGGCATAGGGTGAAGAAATAGGATAATAAAACATATAAGCATAGACTAGATTCTACTGAATTCTATTGATAGTTAATTGAAAGTTTCATAGAACCTAATATTACACCGCAATAAAAAATACCCGGCCTTTTGGATTTAAATACAAGAGGCCGGGTATTATTGAGCTCTAGGAAGATTTCACCCAGTAAGCTGCTTCATTTTCTGAAGGGGAAGGTGGGAATTGATCGCCTTCATTCAGGCTGATTTCCGTATTATTATTGCTCTTATTTCCATTTGCAAGTTTATCTACTTTATACTTACCGGATTCTGGAGCTTTTTGACCAGTTTTAAACTGGTTGTTTGAGGTATTATTGGATGACGAATTGTTTGAAGAAGTAGTATTAGAACCGTTTCCTGAGTTTTGTCCGCCTTTTTGACCGATTTCCTCAAAATGTTCCTTGCTGTATTCCTTGCTGGTTGTTTCTCCGCCTTTTTGGCCAATGTTTTCATAAAATTCTTGATCATGGTTTTGAGACGTTTTTTCGCCACCTTTTTGACCAATATTCTCGAAGTGTTCTTGATCGTATTTACGACTTGTTTTCTCTCCGCCTTTACGACCTGCTTCTTCCGTAGTCATGGATTGATTTTGGTTTTGATTATTGTTCTTAGCCATTTTCATCGACCTCCTTAAATAGTATATAAAATAATTACCACTATATGGGTGTTTATTAAACCTGATTTTCATTTGTAATATTTTTTTAATATAATTTGTTTGTTTTTAGTCTTCTATTTTTAAGAAACTTATAGTAAGTTCCGGTGGACCGAATTGCTTGAAGTAGCATGCTTATCTTAGTGTAGATTCCAATAATGAAGGGACGATATTCATAAAAGTTACCTAGTATCCATAGGAAATATAAGCCTATATCCTCTTTCAAGATGAGAATATATAGGCATTTTTTACATTTATTGTGTGTGAACTTTGTTATATGGGTAAAGTTTCATAGAAGACGAAAAGGAGGGAGTCACATGTTAATCAATTATCAAGCAGATACATTTTTCGATGAAATGATGGATCAATCAGGAAATCCCAGGGACCATTATAAAGCTTTTAACAATGTAATTTCAAAAGCCTCTGCAGAAGATTTGCGGAAAAGACATGAACGAGCGCAGTTACATTTTTTAAAGCAGGGCATTACGTTTACCCCTGATGAGTATGGTACCGAGCGGACGCCTCCTTTTGATTTTGTTCCGATTATCATTCCGGAAAAGAAGTGGAAGGAGATCGAAAAAGGATTAAAACAAAGAGTTGAGGCGTTAAGTTACTTTCTAAATGATATTTATGGTGATAAAAAGATCATTAAGGAAGAAGTCGTGCCGAAAGAACTGCTCGAAAACAGTTCCTACTATAATGAAGAGCAGGTTTCAGGTATGAATCTGCCGCTTAGCCATCCCTTATTTTTAGCGGGAATTGATCTTATTCGTGATGAAAATGGCGAATACCGGGTATTAGAGGATAATCTGCGTAACCCTTCAGGGATTTCGTATGTTTATCAAAATCGGCAGGTAACCAGAAAAGTATATCCAGAACTGTTTGATCAATATAGTGTGCTCCCACTTGAAAACCAGTTTAAAGAGCTGCAAAAGGCTCTGTTCAGCTATGCACCACGCAATGCTTCATCTTCGCCTCAGGCGGTGTTATTAACGACAGGCGTTTATAACTCGGCTTATTACGAGCACTTATTTCTTGCAAAGCAGCTGGGGATTGAATTAGTGGAAGGACGTGACCTGATCGTCGAGAATGACATCGTTTATAAGGAAACAACGAGCGGACTGGAGCGTGTAGATATTATTTATCGAAGAGTTGATGATGAATACTTGGATCCGGAATCCTTTCGCTCAGATTCTGAAGTTGGTGTCTCTGGTCTTATGAGAGCCTACAACCAGGGCAATGTGACCATTTTGAATGGAGTAGGTGTCGGAGCAGTAGATGATAAGGCGATCTATGCTTATGTACCGGAGATGATTCGCTATTACTTGAATGAAGAGCCGGTTCTTAAGAATGTAACCACCTATTTTTTAAGAGATTCAGAGCAAAGAGATTATGTGTTAGAGAATCTTGAGAAACTCGTCATCAAGAATATTGGAGCTTCCGGCGGAGACGATATGCTGATTGGCCCAAATGCCTCGGAAAAAGAGTTAACGGCATTTCGACAAAAAATCCAGGATAATCCAAAGGAATATATTGCCCAGCCTACAGTTCAATTGTCACGGGCTCCGGCTTTTCAAGAAGGGGAATTCCGTCCCCGTCATGTAGATTTAAGAATTTTTGCGATGAAAGGTGAGGAAACCAATGTTCTGCCTGGAGGACTTTCCAGAGTGGCTTTGAAGGAAGATAACCTTGTGGTGAACTCTTCTCAGGGTGGCGGACTTAAGGATATTTGGGTAATAACGGCAGAAGGAGGAGAGGGCTATGCTTAGCAGATTGGCAGATTCATTGTATTGGTTGTCCAGATTTATTGAAAGGTCTGAAACTAACGCTCGAACCCTGAGCAGCCGGCTGATTCATATGCTAGAAGAATCAGATCAGAATACACTAAATAACGACTGGGAAGAGCTTCTTGAAATCTGTGCTTCTAAAAACGAATATTATGCACTCTATTCTCGTTTAAATAGTGAAGATGTGCTTGATTATCTTGTACGGAGCCCGGAGAATGAAAATTCTCTTCTTCAATTGCTGGAAAGGTCCAGAGAGAAAGCAAAGGAGTCCCGAACACTTATACCCGCTTCTATTTGGGAGATGATCAATCATTTATATTTAGAGAAGAAGGAACAGCTGGACGGGTCTTTACGTTCCAATACAATTCAAGAGGACTTAGGCGATATTCTTGATATGTCTTCAAATTTTCAAGGGATTATCGAATCTTCCATGTTAAGAGGGGAAGCTTATAACTTTATAAAAATAGGAAAGTGGATCGAACGGGCGGAAACCACTGCGCGAATCCTAAAGGTTATTTGTGAGAAGACGTTAGTGGAAAAGAATAATAAAGATTTTCAGGAGTTCGATTACTGGCTTCATGCCCTCCAGTTAGCCAATGGTTATGATTCTTTTATTATGGAGCACCCGTTAACGCTGAACCCTGAGGAAGTATTTACGTTTCTAATAGAGGAAGAACGGTTTCCGCGGTCCATAACGTATTGCATGAATCATACTTTACTTGCGGTAGAGCAGTTAAACCCTGGAAGGAGTCCTCAAAATACTGAAGAGTTATTTCAGTTGTTAGAGTACACACAAAGAGGAATTGAACGGACTGATATTGCCGGGATGTCGGTGGAGGAACTCTTACGTTTTCTGAAAGGGTTCCAGGACCACTGCGATAGAATCCATGAAGTTTTCTCAGCCGCTTATAATCTGGACGGATATAAAAGTAGATCTGTGGGAAACAGCCAATAACTTGGAGAATCAGCATAAAAAAACAGGTGCTCTAAAAAAGGAGCATCTGTTTTTTATGCTGTTATGCAGGGGGAGGTCACTTCTTAAACAAGCTTTGGTAAAGTTTATGGTTGTTTTTTATAATAGCCCTATTAAACAATAGGGCCGGATACTTGAAGACTCGAATGCAAGATATATTTGGTCCGTTACTAATATGGAGAGGGGCTGGCTACGGAAATAACTCGCTTTCCTACGGGGGAACTGGCAAGCCTCCTCGGTCGCTTCACTCCCTGTGGGGTCTCGCCTAGCTCCTTCTCCCGTGGGAGTCTCGTCATTTCCTTCGCCAGCCCAGTCACGTGAGAATAACGGACCTTTTTCAATAGAGGATGTTCTCCTCCAAAATAAGGCCTAAAATACTTCTATAATAAGCTTTTTTACCCTGAAAATAACCCCATCCTGCAAACAGTTTGTTAGGTGGTTTCGAGTTTATGATTCGTCCCCTGGAGGACCTCCCTCATAACCAATATCTCGAAATCAAGTCTTCAAGTAATGGGAGCTTTACTGGGAAATCAACACGGGGGTTTTACGGAGTCTTTATAAAAATAACTTCCGCAGAAAAGACGAGGATGGTCCTTTTATGCGGAAGTTTATTTATCTTTTCTAGCTTCTGAACTCTAAACACCATGATTGCGGATGTCCAGGTTAGTTTAGATCGCTTATAACCAATCCTTTTACATACACCTATAGAAGGTAAGGAGCGTAAACGACCAGCAGGATAATAACCCAGATCACATCCACGAAGTGCCAGTAGTAATTAAATATCTTATGTTTTTCTTTAAACAGATTGAAAGGTAAAATTCTTCCCTGGATAAATAGGACAATCATCCATCCCAGCCCAAACGTTACGTGGGAAGCATGCAATCCGACCAATACATAATAGGAGGACAGGAAATTATTCGTAGATATAACATGTCCCTCCATGATGAATTTACGGAATTCTTCTATTTCAAAGTACATAAACGCAGCGCCTAGTAAAAATGTAAGCCCAATCTCTGTCATAATTAATTTCATATTTCGATCGTTCAGCCCTTTTTCCGATAAAAGCAGGGTACCGCTGCTTGAAAGCAGAAAGATGGAAGCAAGGATGATTGTCTTCCATTCGAATAATTCACCAGGATGCGGGCCGGTCTGAGGAGGAGTGTATATGATATAAGTAGCAAATAATGTACTGAACATTACTGCTTCAACAAAAAGATAGATGAAAAAGCCGATCCTTTTATCACCGAATAAATCCTGCGAGATGGTTTTACTGCTCACTCTCTTTCTCCTCCTTCTTATACACAGGCTTCCGTTCATCATAGAAAGCTCTTATGATAAAGGTGCTTAAAGACATGACTCCACCTAATAGCTGCATCCAGATCCACCCATAAATAAATCCAAAACTTAGAATAAATAAACCGGCCGACAAAAACATAGGCTGAATGGTAGGTTTTGAGATTGGTGATGCCCGGTGATTCTCTGTAGTAGGGATGGGATCATTATTAATTTTGGACCACCAGAACATATCTCTTCGATTAATGATCGGCATTTTTTCAAAGGGGTGTTCCGGCGGCGGAGATGGAATGCTCCATTCCAAAGTGCGCCCATCCCATGGGTCATTCTCTGCTTTTGTATGATTTCGATGGGTTTTAATGACATTCCATAAGAAAATTAACATGGAGAATCCCATGAGATATGCCCCGATACTGCTGATAAAGTTGTAAGTCCAAATGCCATCTTCATACGTATAATCATAGACTCGTCTTGGCATGCCATTCAGCCCGGCTAAGTGCTGAAGGAAGAACGTCAAATGGAAGCCGATGAGAAACAGCCAAAAATGCCATTTTCCGAGTTTGTCATCTAACTTCTTGCCCATCATGATGGGATACCAGTAGTATATGGCAGCAAAGGAAGCAAGTATTGTTGAGCCGATGATGACGTAATGGAGGTGGGCTACCACAAAGTAAGAATCATGGAACTGCATATCCGCTGCTGCAGAACTAAGCATAACGCCAGTTACCCCGCCCATTACGAAGGTGGGAATAAACCCTAAAGCAAACAACATGGGGGCTTTCATGCTAATGACTCCGCGTCTCATCGTAAATAGCCAGTTAAACACTTTAATTCCTGTAGGAACCGCAATCAGCATGGAAGCGACCGCAAAAAATGTATCAGAAAATGGGCCAAGGCCAACGGTAAACATATGGTGAGCCCAGACCATTAAACCCAGCAGCCCGATTAAGGCAAGAGAAGCCACCATAGCGGTGTACCCGAAAACATTCTTCCTTGAGAAGTTAGAAATAATGTCTGAGAAAATACCGAAGGCCGGTAAAGCAATGATATAAACTTCAGGGTGTCCGAAGATCCAAAACAGGTGCTGCCAATAAACGGGATGGCCTAATTCTCCGAGAAAGAAAGTGGCTCCGTAAAGCCTGTCGAATTGCAGTAATAATAACGCGATAGCAAGAACTGGAAAAGCAATCAGGATTAAGAAAGATGTAACCAAAGTTGCCCACGGAAAAAGCGGCATTCTCGTAAGCTTCATTCCTGGAGCTCTTAAGCGAATGATCGTGGTCATCATATTTATAGCTGCAAATATAGTCCCAAGCCCGGAGACCTGGAGTCCGAATATGTAAAAATTATTGTTTGGACCAACCGTAAATGAATCGGTGGATAGGGGAGCGTAAGCGGTCCAGCCCATGTTTGGTGCAGCGTTGAAAAAAAAGGCGAGGAAAAATATCGTTCCTCCTGTTAAAAATAAGTAGAAACCCACCAGATTTAAATAAGGGAAAGCTAAGTCATTGGCCCCGATCTGGAGAGGTACGGCCACATTCATTAACCCGATTAAGATAGGTGTAGCTACAAAAAATATCATCATCGTGCCATGCGTGGTAAACAGCTCATTATACTTCTCTCCCTGAAAAACCCAGAATTGGTTTTCAGGTGTGATTAGCTGGGTTCTCATTAATAAAGCATCGACTCCCGCTCTAAAAAAGAAGAGCATAGAAAAAAGGATATATAGTGTCCCTACTTTTCTATGATTGGTACTAGTCGCGTAATCCCAAACCACAGGCCAGTAGTGTTTCTTTGTAATCCAGTATAGAACGATAGGTAATCCTATTATGGCTGATACCCAGCCAGCAATAACATCGGTAGGTATAATAATAAGGTTTCCGTTAAAAGTAAACTCCATCGTTTCACCCCTTTATTTCTATATTTTATTTTTCTTCAGCCAGCCACTCCTCGAACTCTTTCGCTGGTACTACTTCGGTAACAAATCTCATGTCCGCATGCAGAATCCCGCAAAACTCTGCGCATTTTCCCTGGTAGGTGCCCACTTCATTTGGAGCTACTTTTAATTTGTTTTCCTTATCAGGAATAGCATCTCTTTTTCCAACTAATCTTGGAATCCAAAAGGAATGAATGACGTCAGTGGACTTTAGATGAAATACCACTTCCTGATCCACGGGGAGCACGAGCGTATCATGTGTTTCTTTTCCATTTTCATATTGAAACGTCCATCTCCATTGTTCACCGATTACATTGACATGCATGGCCTCTTCTGAACTGGCATCTGTATTCGATACTTGGAACGTATAGATAATGGTGGGAATAGCTAAACCGATAAGTAGAATAATAGGTAAAGTCGTCCAAATAATTTCCAGCGTACGGTTCCCTTCTTCGTGCTTGGGGATGTCCTTCCTGTTTTTTTCGGTTTCTCGATATTTGACCGTAAAAAGAATGAAAAGGACACACACCACGGCAACGACAAACATCATAAGGCCAAAACTCAAATTGATCAGAAAAGCTTGATCTGCTCCTGTCTCACTTACCGGGTTAAGCGTGCGAAGGCTGCAGCCGGACAAAAAGGGAGCGAGCAGGAAAATGAACCATTTCTTCATATGTAACTCAACCTTTTCCTTAGAGATTTTTGAAAGCTATATTAATCTATGTAGCCTGTAATATAAATGCCGAAACCCTTTTGTAAAGCAGTTTAGTTCAATAATAAAATCGTTTATACGTGTCTATAAATTCTATAAATAGATGGGGCCCAGCTATTATGCTTTTTACATGAACCGGCAATAGATATGGAATAAAAATGACAGTTTATATAGGCGGGTGCATTTGCATAAAAAACACTCTACCTTTAGTAATGGGATACTAAAGGTAGAGTAACTGCAGGTATCTATTATGAGGATTTTACCCAGTAAGCTGCTTCATTCTCTGATGGGGAAGGCGGAAACTGATCTCCTTCATTCAAGCTGATCTCAGTATTGTCACTGGATTTATTGTTTCCACTTACAAGTTTGTCTACTTTATAATTACCGGATTCTGGAGCTTTTTCACCTGTTTTAAACTGTTTGTTTGCCATTATTAAGGCACCTCCGTTATAATTTTAGTTATTCATTTAATAAAGTTACCAGCTTTATTTGGTGATCGGCTGCAACTCTTAGTTATTGCTAGAACCATTACCTGAGTTGCAGCCAACTTTTTAATCAATCTTCTCTAAGTGTTCTTCTCCGTACTTACACATTAGTAATTTCTCCGCCTTTACGCCCTGCTTTGAGGTGCGGCTATTTAAACCTGCTTTTCACTTAAAATACTTATTCAATATACTTAAGTGTACGTAGCTTACGTTATTAATTGTTACCTGATCCTTTAGCTGTTTCACTTACCACATTGCCAGCAATCTCATCGGATCCCTGTACACCAATATCGCCTATGCTGACCACACCGCTGATTTTTTCATTATCGACTACAAGCAGGCGGCGAATTTGATGATCCTGCATGAGGCGAGCGGCTTCAGCTACATCCATATCAGAAGAACCAGTAATGATTTTCTCTGTCATTATATCTGAAGCTTTTACATTATCAGGGGAACCTTTTGCTAAGCCCTTCACTACGATATCACGGTCTGTTACCACTCCTGCGTAATTTCCTTGCTCCACGACAGGTACAAACCCAATATCTTCTTCTCTCATGCATTTAGCAAGCTCGGACAAATTGTCAGATGCATCACATGTGACGGTGTTCGTTTTCATATACTCTTTTAATGCAGCCATTATTCCACATCCTTTCTAAGATTATTATTATTGGCTTATAATATCTAATTTTACTTTTAATAGGAGATTTAAACCCAAAATATGGATTTGGATCAAAGTTCCTACAAACGTCATGTTTAACTAAATCCAATATTATAACTTTAGCACCTATTTTTACTGAACAAAGAAAATTGGGTTTAATTCATACTTTAAAGTGGTTAAACTAATTTCTATATTAAGATAGTTATAGCTCGCCTTTTCCAAACTATAAAGTTATATATCATTCCTCTAATTTACTTATGCTTGATTGCTAGCATTTGTGTGGTAATTTTAAAAAAGGAGTTGTGGTGAAAATGTTTTCCATATTAGGGTATAGTTTTCTAGTTAGCTTTGTAGCCGTAACTAGGTTTATCCTCAAGTAAAAGAAATTTAAGAATCCATATATATAAACAAAATGAATGCACCGCTCCTTAATTAAGGAACGGTGCATTTTTAGGGGGATTTAAAATGGGGAGAGGGCAGAAGAAACCAGGTCTCATCTTTAACCATTAACAACAAGTATTTAAGAAATCTAACCAGCAGGAATAGTCTGTAGTATCTGAAATGAATTGATCCAGTTCCTTGGTTGGTACATTTTTAAGTAAAGTATCATTAGACAAAGGCAGGAATGTGATAAACTCCTCAAAGTTCTCAAATTGAGTGGTATCCTTGATCAGATCATCCGTGATCTGACTCTTAAGTACCTGGTAGAATTTAAATAGATCCATATTGTCCTGGTTTACTGATTGCATAAGAACACCTCTTTCATCCTACAGGTAGTATAAGATTGGAAGTCCGCCCAGTAAGTGGGGGATGTTGATTAGTTGAAATGCTAGTAGCAACCTTTCTATTCGCCGTATTCCACGGAAGAAAATGAATAAAACGGTAAAATTATAAAAAAGTTATAAATGTTAACATTAAAGTAATTATTTTACATTTATTCAGGTTATTTATTCTTAATAAATTTTTATTTACCCAGAGTGGAAAAATTGAAACTTTGGAAAAGTTTAGTTTATAAAAAGACCGTGAAGTACTACAGAGGAAGTGAGCTTGAAGCTGATGGTCACGGTGGCTGCATTATTTTGAACAATACGCATTCTCGCTTACAACGGATTCTTGATAGAACCCTTCTAATCCTAAACGTTAAAACAAGTTCAAGATTTCTTATCACAATTTCTGAAAAAGGAGAAAAAACTATGTATGAAAAGATCATTATGCATACCGGTCATCGGAATTCTCCTTTGCCCAATGGAAAATGGATGCTGAGTCAGAAGTGGCAAAACCTCCTTTTTATGCATGTTCCCGTTGCGAAAGAAGCGCTGCAGGAATTGCTTCCAGAGGGATTGGAACTAGATTGTTATCAAGGAGAGGCGTGGGTTTCCATTCTGCCGTTTGAAGTGACAGATATGCATTTCCGCAACACTCCGGCCATCCCTTACTTACATTCATATTTAGAGTTAAACGTAAGAACGTATGTAAAAAGGAAAGGCATACCTGGTTTATATTTTTTCAGCCTGGACGCGAATAAGCTGCTGGCGGTGGTCGGGGCAAGTTTCACAACGCTTCCCTACCGGTATGCTCAGATGGATATGTGTGAGTACGGGGATACCATCCATTTTCAGAGTAAACGTTTGGGGAAGAATAAAGCCAGTTTGCAAGCAGCGTTTCGGCCTCATTCGTCTTTGTGGATTCCGGATGAAGACTCTCTCGATGCCTGGCTGCTTGAACGGTATTATGCGTGGAGGTCTATTGGGAATACCATGGTGGAGCTCGGCATTCATCATTTACCGTGGCAGGTACAAAAGGTGGAAGCTGATCTTCAGTCCTATCAGATAACTCCATTTCATTTCGAACATATAAAGAAAGGTAGATTAATATTTCATTTTTCCCCGGCTAAACGTGTGTTGTTCTGGCCGCTGAGAATAATAAAGTAAAGGATCTATGGTATTCAATAAAAAAGAAGCTTCCACTTTAGGAAGCTTCTTTTTTATTGAGCGAAAATCATAGTTCCTGATTTTCTCATCGTTTTAATGAACAAAGGTACGTAAGTGATTATTTTTCGGTAATACATGTGAAATTAAAAATATATGGAACCCATATTCCGCAACAGCTATGACCAAAGCTGAGAATAAGGCTGCAAGAGCTGCTGGTCCACTAAGTGATAAGAACCAGCTGCCGGCCGCCCATACGACCAGGAAGGTTAATCCAAGATCCGCTGCCGTAGCGGTTAAGTTATTTGTTTTTGGAAGGATAAACATATCTCCTGATAGATAGGAAAGAGCACCGAGGACTACAGTGACCAGTAATACTCCACCAAAAGAAGCTCCGTATGCGACTCCCAGTACGAGATAAAGACCGACCAATGTGAGAACGCCCTTAATTAATAAAGCTTTACCATACTCCATTTCAATGGACCTCCTTTTAAGTTTTAATGTGATGTATTTCTATAGCCGATATATTATTCTGGTAAACATTTATGTAATAGTAAAAAAGTGTAAAATTTATCGTTTGCGCTTATTTGTAGGGTGTAAAAATATATTAAGAATAGATACAAAGAAGCTCACATCGTAATGTTTACTATATTAAAAGAATAATTTATGGGAATAATTGGTTTATTTTCAATTCATAACGAGAATACAACCGATATAGCACTCTTAAGTGCCAGCATCTTATTATCAGAAAGAAGCAGACTCCTGATAAAAGTGAATCTGGAGTGTCCTCAGGATTGGTAATTAATAAACTCTTAAACGGAGGTGAATGATCATGGCAAAGAGGAAACAATTTAAAACAGGAGAAAAAGCTCCCGAAAAAGGAACGTACAAAGTTGACAGTCTAGTAAATGGAACTGCTAGTAAAAGCCAACAATTGATTGAGCTTAATGAAGGCGATCAATTCCCGCCGTCTCCGTCAGATAGTGATGCAGCGTACTGGGTTAAGACATCCTAAAGTCTCTACGATGGTAGTGGCGCACTTTAAATAAGAAATTCTAAAAAGGAGTGATGATTTATTTTTACACATAAGAAAGAATTACAGTTTCATGCAAAACCAGATAGACCAGATCCGATGTATGCGAAGAAACTGCAGGAAATTCTAGGTGGACAGTTTGGTGAAATTTCTGTCGCGATGCAGTATCTCTTCCAGGGCTGGAATGCCAGAGGCGATGAGAAATACAAAGATTTAATCATGGATACAGGTACGGAAGAGCTGGGTCATGTGGAGATGATATCTACCATGATCGCTCGCCTTCTGGATGATGCCCCTGTAAATGAACAGGAAAAAGCAGCGGAAGATCCAGTAATCGGCGCGATAATGGGAGGAATGAATCCACACCATGCCATTGTATCAGGACTTGGCGCTATGCCGGAAAATAGTACAGGGGTACCATGGAGCGGTGGTTATATTGTGGCAAGCGGAAATTTAATTACAGATTTACGCGCCAACTTAAATGCTGAGTCTCAAGGAAGATTGCAAGTGGCTCGTCTATATGAAATGACCGATGACCGCGGCGTTAAGGAAATGTTATCTTTCCTTCTTGCGAGAGATACGATGCACCAGAATCAATGGATTGCAGCTCTCAAGGAACTGGAAGAAGAACATGGTACGACGGTTCCGTCCAGTGTACCAAAAGAGTGGGAAGCAACGGATTTCTCTTATGATTTAATCAACTTTTCACAGGGGGAAGAAAGTAAAGAGGGAAGCTGGACTTCTGGTAAGACGCCAGATGGCCAAGGTGAATTCGGCTATGTGAAAGAACCGAAAGCGCATGGTGGAAAGCAAGAGCTGAAACCAGCTCCATCCTATATGCACGGAACACCACCAACGAAGAATAACAAGAGCGGAATTTTTAAATAAAGAGGAGGAGATTACATGGCTAAGAACAAGAATTATGCTCAACATGAGGTTTTGGAAGTACATGAAATGCTAACTGTAAAATCAGCGGCTGCGGCGAAATCATCGCTTATGCAAGGGTTAGCAACGGATAAGGAATTAAAGGAATTACTTGAAGAAGATGCTAAAGTTTCTCAGGAAGCGATTGAAGAATTAAAAGGAATTCTTGAAGAAGCTAAATAAAAGGAGGAATAATAATGTCTGGGATCTTAGATAAAATCAATAATAGAGAATTAATCAATGATGAAGTTATTGCAACAGACTTACTCGTTACGGCTAAAGCAGCGGTTCGAAGTTATTCTGTAGCAATTACTGAAACGGCAAGCCCGGAAATTCATAAAGTATTGAAAAAACAGCTAAATGATGCGATTGATCTGCATCATAAAGTTGCCACTTATATGATTGAGAATGAGCTGTATCACGCTTATGATGTGAACGAGCAAATTAATCATGACCTAGAAAAGGCGGACCTGGCACTCGAGATGCCTTCCAATAGTAAGTAAATTACGAAAAGGAGGATAAACGTGGCAGACAACAATAAAAAGCAAGATTCCCCTGAACAGAAGATGAAGCAGAAAGATCCTAATCGCGATATTGATCCACAGCGTGAAGTTGAGGATGAGAGTACCAAAGAAAGTGAAAAGAATCCTGACGATTAATAAGAAACAATGCGTAAATTAATTTAATAGTGGTTTATGAATGAAACTAGAATGCAGCTGCATTCTAGTTTCGTCCTTTAGACCACTTTACGTAAGCCATGCAAGTACGTTAGCTTGTCCGTGTCATTAATTCTTTATCCTTTATGAGGAAGGTGGGGAGCAATGTTAGTGCAAGTGGAGTGGATTAATTATCATAAAAAAACGGAATTGGACCGCCCGCAGTTATTTAGAATAACGGATAACATTCACTTAGAGCAAGACACCTTAGGAGAAGATCAATTAAGGGAAGCGGCAAAGGAAAAGATTGCCTCCCAGGAAAAATTACCAAAAGAAAATATAGAAATTGTCCAATGTTTGATAGTTAGTGAGAAGAAGAGCGGATAAAAAGATCGGTTTATAGTGTGAATATCATTGGATCTCGTGTATATCCATAACAAAAATTTCAAGTCATAAATCTCTGTTTAAACGTCAATTTTGATGCTCCTGTATAACTTTTCTTGTGGTCCCTTATCGTGGTGGCGGTTGATCGCCATCATTTTTTTGTTAAGGTGTAGTTCCTGTCAAGATGCGGCGGATTATGGTAAACTCTAAGACTAATAATAGGAAGCAGTATATCGTAATGGTCCGGCCAAATGAATAAGGAACGATTACGATGCAACTACGAATAACCCAGGGGGAATAGACGATGACGAGAAAGCTTTACTACGAGGATCCTTACCAGTTGGAATTTGACTCTACCCTAGTAAAAATAGATAAGGACGAACGGGGACCGTACGTGGTGCTTGATGCAACGGCATTTTATCCGACAGGCGGCGGGCAGCCTTACGATACAGGTACATTGAATGGGGTCGAAGTGATTGATGTGGAAGAAGTGGACGGTGAAGTCCGGCATTACATAAAAGAAGAGTTCCTGCAAAATGGGGAAGAAGTACACGGAAGCGTCGATCGAAAGCGCCGTATCGATCATATGCAGCAGCATAGCGGACAGCATATCATATCGGCTGTTTTTGATGATCAGTACAGCATTCCGACCACGAGCTTTCATTTAGGAAGCGATACGGTGACGATTGATTTAGATACGAATCATCTATCGGAAGACCTTTTACAAAACGCAGAGGAGCAGGTGAATCAGATTATTCTCAAGAATCTTCCTATTGAAGCCAGGTGGATGACGGCCGAGGAAGCGAACGACTATCCGCTGCGAAAGTCGCTGGCTGTTGAGGGGGATGTGCGTCTCGTAATCATTCCAGAGGTGGATTACAATGGATGCGGCGGGACTCACCCGGCTTCAACCGGGGAAGTGATGGGGGTGAAATTTCTGGGCTGGACGAAAAACAAGAAACAGGTTCGTCTCGAGTTTGTCTGCGGATCGCGAGTGCTTGAGAAGCTCGGTCAGAAGCACGGCATTTTGAAAGACATGAAGCAGCTGATTCCAAGACCCGACTCAAGGCTCGTCGAGGAAGTAAGCGAGATGATTCAGGCAAGCAAGGAGAAGGATAAGCGGATTTCTGAGCTTGAGGAACAGCTCCTTCATTATGAAGCGCGTCATATTATTTCTGAGACGAAAGGGGAGCCGGTGATCCAGCGCGTCTTCAAAGACCGCCCGATTAAATCACTTCAGTCGCTTGGAAAAGCTATTATTGAAAAAGCTTCCGGTACGTATCTCATCCTTGTCAGTGAACAGGAAGATCAGCTGCAATTCGTTCTGGCACACGGGGCTGAGATCGACCGGAATATGAATGATATCGCGAAACAGGCGATGCCTCTGGTTGATGGAAAAGGAGGCGGGAAACCGCATTTTGTCCAGGGCGGCGGCAAAAAGCTGCTGGACGGGACTGCTTTTTCAAATCACGTGAAAGAATTAATCTAGGGGATAGATGCTCCTTCTGCGACCGCTTGGAAGCGGCCGGGAGGAGTTTTTGCATGAAGAGCTTAAATCATTTTTCCCTGCCCTTGCCATTTGTAGTATAATAAGGTTAGAACATACGTTCCTGGATTTTCTGTGTTTATCTCCTCGAATCCATCCAGGAATCGTCCATTGACCAAACCTCATTCCTCATGTGGTTGACTGAAAGGAGTGTGTGACCATGACGAAAGTGGTCATTTTAGCTGAAAAACCGTCTCAGGCCAAAGCTTATGCAGCGGCCTTTACGACTCAGGAAAAAACGAAAACGTACATACAATTAAAGCCGGATGCCACCTTCCCGAACGGAGCGACGATCACCTGGGGCGTCGGCCATCTGGTGGAACTCAAAGAACCGCATGACTATAAGCCAGAGTGGAAGAAGTGGAAGCTGGATCAGCTGCCAATCGTACCGGACCGCTTTCTTGAAAAAGTCTCGAAAGGAAAATGGGAGCAGTTCCAGGCGGTAAAAAAATTGTTTCAACAGGCGGATGTGATTGTGAACGCGGCCGATGTTGACCGCGAAGGTTCGAACATTTTTTACAGCATCCTTCGTTTAACCGGCGTCAAAGGAAAACCGGTCCAGCGATTGTGGATCAATTCTCTGGAGAAGGATGAAGTTCGGAAAGGGTTTAAGAACCTGCAAAGCAATGACAGGGACCTGCGCATGTTTGATGAAGCAAAAGCGCGGCAGATCAGCGACTGGATGGTAGGCATCAACGCGAGCCGCCTGTTCACGCTGCTGCTGCAGAAGAAAGGATTCAACCAGCACCTGTCGATTGGCCGCGTGCAGTCGCCGACCGTTTACTTGATCTACCAGCGTCACAAAGAAATCGAAAACTTCGTCTCGGAACCCTTTTATCAAATTGAAGGGCTGTTCCAGGCGGAAAAAGGTTCGTACAAAGGTCTGGCTGAAATTAAGGAAAAGGATAAAGCCAAAGTGCAGGCGCTGATGGACAAGCATGGCCTGAAGGAAAATGAGGATCTGCAGGGCATGATTCACAGTGTCGACAAGAAGACCAAGTACCAGAAATCACCGAAGCTGCACTCCCTGTCCACCCTGCAAAGTGTGGCGAACCGGCGCTGGAAGTACACACCGTCCCACACGTTAAAGACGATGCAGAAACTGTATGAAAAAGGGCTGGTTTCCTATCCGCGAACGGACTGTAATTATATTACTAATAGTGAGTTCAATTATTTAGTGAACAAGCTGGATGCCTATCAGAAAGCGATGAATGTATCGTTTACACCTGCTTCACTAAAACCAAACAAACGATATGTGAACAACAGTAAAGTCCAGGAACACTATGCGATCATTCCGACAAAAACCGTACCTACGGAAAAGAAATTGAACGGACTGAGCCGTGATGAGTCGAACATTTACCATGAAATTCTCGCGACCACACTTGCGATGTTCCACGGAGATTACGTGTATGAAGAAACGACGATCTTCACCCATGTTCATGACCTGCCTTTTAAATCGACCGGGAGAAGAGAAGTGAAGCAGGGCTGGAAAGAGCTATTTCCGAAGCCGTCCAAAGCCAGACAAGAAAAAGACCCCATTCTGCCAGAGGTCCAAAACGGTGAACAAGTAGGTGCCCGCCTTCATATTAAAGAAAGCATGACGCAGCCGCCGAAGCCCTACACAGAAGGCCAGCTGATCAATATGATGAAAACGTGTGGAAAACTGGTGAGTGACGAGGAAGACGTGGAGATTTTAAAAGAAGTGGAAGGTCTCGGAACTGAAGCCACGCGCTCGAGCATTATTGAAACGATTAAAACGCAGAATTACATTGAAGTGAAGAAAAACAACGTGTCGATCACCAACAAAGGGATTATGCTGTGTGAAGCGATCGAAGGCACCTTGTTATCAAGCCCGTCGATGACAGCCAAATGGGAATCGTACTTGAAGAAAATCGGCAATGGTGAAGGGTCCAAGCAGATGTTTATAAAGCAGACTAGCCAGTTTATCGAAAAGCTCATTCAGGAAACGCCTGAATCGATTCAGCAGGTGAACGTGCGGAGTACCGGTGAGAAAAAACAGTGGAATACGGCTGTCGCCAAATGCCCGGCCTGCTCAGGCGGCGAGATTATGGACCGGTATAAATTCTATGCCTGCTCGAACTATAAAAATGGCTGTAAAGTAAGCTTTCCGAAGCGGCTTGCTGGGAAATCACTGTCAGCGAATATGATTAAAACGTTGTGTGAGAAGAAGAAGACGCGGGTTTTGAAGGGCTTCAAAGGAAAGAAACCGTTCAGTACCGCTTTAACGTTGGATGAGGATTATAAGATTAAGTTTGATTTTGCGAATAAGTCATGAGAAAGCAAAGGGGTGAACGGATGATATACGTTCACCCCATAGTTTAATTAAAAGTAGAAATTAAGGATAAACATGAAGTCTCCTTAATTTCTTTGAAATCAAACCAATGACTATAAAGCCCCCTGCGTACATAAGGAAGGTATAGAAGAAGTTCCAATCCTCATCGTAGGATAAGGTTTCTATTAGCAGGGCGAACCCTTCTAAACCAGCCATCCCGCCTATAAATACACTATATAACCAGATTGGTTTTATGTTTTTGTACACGTAAAAATAAGTAAACCAGGCTCCTGCGATCGTGAAAATACCTAAGTCCAGGAAAATGGAGTCTAACAGCATAACTCCTGGCATCGGGTGAACTTTCCATAAGCCTAAATGAATGCCGGCCTGGTTAAAAACGACGGCAATTAAAGCCGTAATAGGTGCAGTCGTATAAAAGATTTTGGGAGCTTTTCTATACAAATATATACCTGTGAACCAGGGAAGGACAAAGCCTATGATAATAATAAGAGTCAATTTCACCACCTCATGGTAGTATTTGGATTTGAAAGAGTTTTATTCAGTGGTGATTACTTTTTATTTTTGATTGGAAAAGATATGAAAGGGCAGCTGAAAAGCTGTTCTTTTTTCTATAGCTTAGGTTGATTTAACGGCGCAATGGGCTGGTCTGACGGCGCAATAGGCTGATCCGACAGCGCAATAGGGCGAGCTAGCAACCAAATTGTGGGGGCATGCCCAAACTCCGCTCGACTCGCACAAATCGCAGGTAAAAAATGAGCGCTTCAGTCACGAAGCGCTCGTTGTCTTTGACTCCCGGTCTGGGATAATTTTTTCCGGACATTTTCGTTTAACGCATCCATCTCTTCTATGAACTGTTCACTTGAAGCGATGATCCGTTCGGACGACTGCTCGGTCGTTTTCAGGGCTTCGAATACGTTATCGAAAGATTCCTGAAGAGCTTCCATACTGATTGCCGGATTCTCCATCATCTGTGTCGTTTCTTCGGCATTTTCCTTCAGATTCCTGGAGTTCGACAGCAGCATATTCTCGGTCGCTTTATTGACGCCATTCACCGTATCGATGACTTTTCGCTGATTGTTCAAAGCCAGCTGAATCGAAGCGGAGACAGTAATAATATTTTTTGTCAGCGTAACCGCATTACGAATCGATTCCTTCAGCTTTTCATTGTTTTTCTTGATAATATCCACAGAAGAAATGCTCTGGTGCAGGACACTCTTCATCTGGGTCATGTTCCTCGTACGCGTAATGATTTTCTCTTTTCCTTCTGTAAGTAGCGCGAGCTCGTATTCGCCCGTCGTTTCTTTTTCTTTCAAAAGCTCAAACAGCTTCTTCCCGAGATAAATTTGCTTGTCCAGCTCATAAATACGCTTCTGGGCATTTTCTTTAATCAGCTGCAATTCGACGCTGTCTTCTTCCAGGCGATCTTTCCCCGCCAGCAGACTGCGAACCAAGGTATCAATCTTCGAGTCGACTGTTTCATACTTTTTCATGTAGCGGTCGATGGGCTGCTTTTTGCTTAGTTTATAGAGAAACCTCTGGACGCCGTTCCCTTCGGTGCGCTTCGGATCTAGGTCTGACACGATCGCCTCGAGTTCACTCAGCGATTCGGGAATGTCGTTATTGCCCTTGGTCATGAGATCGTTCACCGGGCGCTTCAACGTTTCCATCGTCTCCCCGGCGACGCGCTGTTCCTTTTCTCCTAGATCCCCGAGTTCTCTCATCACTTCTGAAAGGGAGTCGTCTCTGGAAGATTTGAACCTTTCCGCGTAGGCTTCGGCCTCGTCGTTCAGGCGGTCGATATCTTCTTTTTCAATAAGCGTCATTGCTTCTCTCAGGTCCTGATCGTTCATTTCCGCTTCTTTGTCTCTGTGGATGGAATTTTCACTCATGTCCATACCCTCCTATTTGCCATTCGTAGGTTTCCGAGAAAGATCTTTTTTACTTCCGCGAGAAGAAGCTCTCGTCTTCCTTGTTGTACTTCGATGCAATAATCCCCTTGCTTCTGGCAAAATTCTGCGCATAACTTTCTTCTTCTTTTTGCTCCAGGGTTTCGATGAATTTACGCAAATCGTTCATCGTCTCCAATAGTTCACCTTTCCGGTTTTCCTTATTGTCATCCGACAATCGCTGAAACGACTCGATGAAGTCAGGAACGTCTTTGTCCATCATCGTTTCCAGGGCGTATTGATCTTCAATCTCGAGCTCTTCTATTCGTTTAAATTGCTTCACGGTCCGTTTTTTAAGAGATGCCCATTCTTTTTGCAGATCAAGGTGGTTCTCAAGAAACGGGAAGTCCCAGCCTGCAAGGATTGGTTCTCCAGGATGTTCCGAAGTTGTTTCCTCCCCGGATGGTTCCCGTTCAGCCACGTAGGAATCCAGATACGAAAATAAAACCTCCGAAAAATCACGTAATGTGTCTCCGAGTCCTTTTCTTCGTGTGAATTCTTCTTTAAAAAACGTAGGGAAAATAGCTTTATCTTCTTCATCAACTTCAAACCGGCCAAGCAGCATCGTTGGCGGTTTTCCGTATACCTCGATGGTACCTCGGAACATATTGGATTTTTTTGGAATAATTACAGTGAAAAAGACACCATTCCAAAACACATCCAAAATATATCTTTTGTCCATCTCTACCAGTTCCTTGATATCCAGATGGAAATAAACAGGGAGCTTCCCTTTACTGACCTGCTTCATTTCTCTCATGGTATTAAAATCGATATAGCGCTGGTATTCGGAGAGATACGGCATGAATGTTCTTTCCAAGTTCTCAAGCGTAGAAGAGTAGAAGTTGTCCATGCTTCGTCAGCCCCTTTTGAGTCCTTCCTTTTCCTCGACAAAATATTTCCATTATACTTCTAGAATACCACAAATCTGTGTTTAATATTAAGAAATACCTATGTGCTCTCCGCCGGAAAAAGGAGGGGGGGCATCCGCATTACCACACATATCTACTACCTCCGCTAACTCTTTATCCAAGTTGCTTTGAGAGTTTTGAATTGTTTTAGCCCAATCTTCTAATATTCATTTCCATGCTCTTTAATCTCAACAAGATCAAAGTTTGTTACTCTGGACGCACCCTATTACATTCGTGATTATGTGATTGAAGGCGTTAACAAACTATAGTATCATGAAAAAATATACATAATTTTCAATAAAATAAAAAATAGATTTTCTATGTTAGAGATCGAACAAATCTATTATAAAAATTACTTATATAAAAACATCCTGCAAGGAAAATTAACCATTGTCTTAGGCAAAGAGGAAGGGCATTTTGAAGAAGGAGACAGTATTTCTTTTAACAGCATGAGACCTCACCGCTACATCAATCCGACTAACGAAAAGGCGATTACTGTTTGGGCAATGACACCGCCAAGCTTTTAAAAAAACGAAGAGGTGAATAAATTGGATAACACGTTAATATCGTCGGACAATACGTGGGCGCTCTGGTCGTTTCTGACAGGGTGGGCTGCAATCAGTATTTATTTGGAGCAAAAGTACAAATGGGCATCGAAAATTTCCGGAGCAATCATTGCATTAATTGGCGCCATGGTATTAGCCAATTTAAATGTTATACCGCTTGAGTCTAGTGTGTATGATGCTGTATGGAATTATGTAGTACCGCTGGCGATTCCGTTACTTCTATTTCAGGCGAATATTAAGAAGGTTTGGCAGGAAAGCGGACGTATGCTGACTATTTTTCTGTTAAGCTCCATCGGTACGGTCACCGGAACCATTATCTCGTTTATGCTCTTAAAAGATGTGATTCCCCATCTGGATAAAATCGGTGCAATGATGGCAGGTTCCTATACCGGCGGTGGTGTAAACTTTGCAGCAATGGCCGCAAAATTCCAGACGCCAAGTGATCTTGTTTCGGCTACAGTGGTTGCAGACAATATGATGATGGCCACTTTCTTCTTTGTTTTGATGGCCATCCCGACATTTTCATTTTTCCGTGACAAATTCAAAACACCTCATATTGATGAGGTAGAATCGGGTGTGACTGGAGATGAGAGTGAAACGCAGGCAGCTTCTTTCTGGAAAGGAAAAGAAATATCATTAAAAGATATTGCTATCAGTGTGGCGAGTGCGTTTGCCCTTGTTACAGTATCCTTTAATCTCGCAGACTTTTTTGCTGGAGTCCTTCCTGGTGGTGAGGATGTAAACATCGTTTTTCAGGTGTTGGGTGGTATCATTGGCGATCGCTATCTGTTGCTTACGACACTTACAGTGCTGGTTGTTTCATTGTTTCCCAGACAATTCGAAAGCATTAAAGGTACACAGGAGATAGGGACGTTCTTGATTTATTTATTTTTTGTAGTCATCGGTGTACCAGCTTCTATCGCAATAGTAGTAACAACTTCACCTTTATTATTGGTATTTGTTTTAATTATTGTGCTGATGAATGTGCTATTCTCACTCGTTTTGGGTAAACTATTTAAATTTAATTTAGAAGAAACACTGCTTGCAAGTAACGCAAACATGGGAGGTCCGACAACAGCTGCAGCCATGGCCATTGCAAAAGGCTGGCATAAATTGATTGTGCCCATTCTTCTTGTGGGTACACTCGGGTATATAATTGGAAACTACATTGGTACAGGACTTGGGTTCTGGTTTCAGAGCCTAATGTAATTCAGGTGAAGTCCCGGGATTGTTAAGGTTTTCTAAGTTAGCCCATCTCCAAGAGTGGAGACATGATTGCAGCAATTCACCGATTTGAATTCTCTTACGAGGTCAGTAGTGGATGCTGACTCTCCGAAGAGCGTTATTCGCAGTGGAGGGAAGTCCACTTGTGGGAGAATGTCGATGATTTGGAGAATGGAGAATGACTGGGTACTATTGACAAAGTATTAAAAACGACCTGGTTGACCGTATTCAAAAGACAGCTTCTATCACGAAAGATTCTTTTTAATAAAATTCAGGAGATTCTGGATACTCAAGGAAAAGATATTGCAAATAAGGCACAGGATGTTAAAGAAGAATCGCAGGATATCGTTTCTACAGCTAAAGATGCAGAAGAAGAATTAAAAGATGTCGGCAATAAAATTAAGGAAGCTAAAGATGAGCTGACGGATTCTGCAGAGGATGAAATAGCAGCTGCCACAAGCGCGTCCGAACAAAAAGATGACGATGATAATACTGCTTCTACTGGTGCCACCAAAGGTCCAGTAAACTAACAATATAAGCAGCCAGGGGTGTCCCTTCTGGCTGCTTTTTTACGTGCAATATTCTCACATGGCTTTTAAAGTGGAAATGATGAGTCTTTTTTGTGAATCACGATGGACATAGCGAAAGACGCCTCAAGAGAATAATCGATGCTTGGGACATGGAGAAGGCGCGTTAGTGCTTTTGTTCTTGTTCTTCTAATGCATTCTCTTTAACGTATATAGAGACGGTACCGCTTTTCACACGGAACTGCCCGAAGCCGTCCTTTGTAATTTTTACGCGTGAGGGATGGTTACCTGTTATGTCTATCCAGATTTGTCCAGCGAGTTTTTTTCCGACATACATGCGTTTTTTTCCATCATCACCATTAGTCATGACTACGGCACACCCTGATCCTGGAAAGTCCGAGACGCCTTTTCTTACCCAACCAATCGTATTTCCATGATCAAAATAGTCTTTTTGGGCACCGTAAGCGTAATGGTATCTTGCATCTAAGATTGGATCAATCATATCTTTTTTACCTTGGATCGGATTTTCACCATTTATACCAATATAGTCTCCGTAAAATACGCATGGATAACCATCTTTACGAAGGAGGATGAGGGCATATGCCAAAGGTTTGAACCAGTCTTCCACCCAGGACTCCAAGGCTTCTTGAGGCTGCGAATCATGATTATCAACAAATGTCACTGCGTTCGTTGGATGAGTACCAACAAGGGTGTCTTCAAAAATTTGACTTAAATCATAATTACGACCAGCCAGTGAAGCCTCGTGAAAGTGATAATGAAGACTTACATCAAATATATCAATATCGTAATCTACATAGTTTAAGAAGTTTTGACATGCTTCTAGGTCTGGCTTCCAAAACTCCCCTACAAAATAAAAATTTTTTCCAAATTTCAAACGCATGGCATGAACAAAAACAGAGATGAAATTATGATTAATATGTTTAATCGCATCCAGCCGAAGTCCGTCGCATCTGGTTGTGTTAATAAACCATTCACCCCAGTAAAGCATTTCTGCTTGTACGGCTGGATGGTGGTAATCAATGTTAGCGAACATGAGATAATCATAGTTTCCAAATTCTTTATCAACATGTCTATTCCAGCGTTTGTTGTCTCCTAATATTTGAAAAACACCAATTCTATCTTCGTTGGCATCATAGTCCGTGCCGTTAAAATGGTAATGGGACCATTTAAAGGAGGAATGTTTCCCATTTCGTGCAGGGAATGAAAACTTTGTCCATCCATCAATTTCAAAGGGCTCAGAGACAACTCTATATCGATCATTAGGATCTACTTCGATCACTTCAAAGCGCTCCGTATCATCGGCACCGGCTTTATGATTCATGACAACATCTGAGTAAACTTGAATTCCTACATTTTTACAAGCGGCTATGCCATCTAAGAGTTCTTGCTTCGTTCCGTATTTCGTACGAACTGTACCCTTTTGCTCAAACTCGCCTAAGTCGTAACCATCATAAATTCCGTAGCCATTATCTTCCTGGCTTATACCCTTTGTTGCGGGTGGGATCCATAAAGCATCGATGCCACACTCTTTTATTTCACCTGCTAGCAGTGCTAGACGATTCCAGTGGTCACCGTCGTTAGCCAGGTGCCATTCAAAAAACTGCATCATGGTGTGATTACGCTCCATATTATCTTCCTCATTTCACTAATTTCTGTCTCTCTCATTTCCACTTATATGGCGCTTCCTTATATTCATAATAATTGGGACAATTTAAAAATAATAAACGAGCATGAGAATGCCACCAATTCGATGAGAATTCTTGAGGGGTGTTATTTGGAAAATAATGCGCGGGTAAATTCTACACTTAACCCTCTGTCTAAATCTCGCTCATATATTTCCTTAAGGGATCTCCGTATCGTATTCCAAATGTCCAGTACCTTATAATGGGTGTATCAACCTTGGACATCCTAACTCTTCAACTGCTGCATTTATTTAATCTGCTGATCCATTTGTATGTAGTGAGGGAGAAGCGATAAACTCATCGTCAAATCCTTGCAAGAGCTTAATGTCTCCATGACTATTAAAGGTTCTATGGTGAAAAGCACTTGAATATTTTTCCTGAAGGGCAAATCTATCGGTACCATAATGATGAAAAAGTGCCGTTTTAGCGCCCTAACGTATATGAAGGACAGAGGTTATATTTACCTCTTCCCAATATTGGATTTTTTCAAACGGGAAGCGCTCAAAAGGAACCCTTTTTAATAATCATTCCGTTAAATTTGCGGTGCTTTAATCGATCAATTAAGAGTATAAGTCTTACATATGAGATTTACTTGAACTTATTGATTGAAAGTTGTGGTTTTTACAAACGTAATGTCCACTAGCAAGAGCGAGTACCAGATTCTCTGTAATGCAAAAGTTTTTCCTCCAAACTTTAAATTACATATTCTCTATTCTCACTATATTCATCATGGGAGGAATGTTTAGAGATATCTTTATGCCTCCACTTGAAGCGTTTCTTTCAATTTTGTCCATGCTATGATTCCGGAAATAAACGGGAGGATAGCAACAAGTCCGATAGCCCAATTCACATTGATCATGTCTGCCAAAATTCCTGCAATTAACGCACCAAATGCGTATCCACTGTCTCTCCAAAATCGATAAATTCCCATGGATGTAGCACGCCATTCGGGATGAGCTACATCGCTTATGGAAGCTAGTATCGTAGGGTAAACCATGGCTGTTCCTATTCCTAGAAGGATAGCTCCTATGAGCCATAAAGGATAAGTGTCCACGATTAATATAAGCCATAAGGATAAAGCTTGAACAAACATCCCGGTTACGATCAGTTTTTTTCGTCCTATTTTATCGCTCCACACGCCGGTAAAGAGCTGGAATACTCCCCAGGCTGCAGGGTACACGGCGACCACTGTGCCGATCTGACCTACACTTAACCCGCCAGAAGCAAGAAATATCGGGAAAAGCCCCCACGCCATTCCATCTTTTAAGTTGGTTGCTAATCCAGCAAAGCTGTTGCTCGATAAATTAGGATTTTTCCATGAGGTACGTTTGAAGACTTCCCACGTCGAAACAGGATCGGATTCCTTCTTTTGCTGTTTTGCTTGTGCTTTCATATGCTGATCGGTATTTTGCACAATAAGGGATAGTATAAAGCCGATAATGACGAGTACAATTCCAATATAAAATGGTTCCGGGCTTAAAGAAAAAGTGGAGGCAACATAACCAGATACAGCTGCCATGATCGCTACACCTATATATCCAGCAAATTCGTTAAATCCAACGGCTAATCCTCTTTGGGTTGATTTGGCCAGATCCACTTTCATATTAACCGTCATGGACCAAGTAAGTGCCTGGTTAACACCCAAAAAGATGTTGGCGATAATAACGACCCACCAGGCGTGAGCGAAAATGACCATGATCGGAACAAATAATCCGATTCCCCAGCCAATAAGAAGAACTTGTTTTCTACCCATTCGATCGGCCAGATCACCTGCAAAGAAATTCATAACCGCTTTTGAAAAACCGAAGCTCACAATAAAAGATAGGGCAGCACTCATGGATGCTAATCCAAAACGTTCTTCTCCTAAAATAGGTAGAATGGTTCTCTCCAAACCTACCATTGAACCGACAAATAAATTAATGACCACTAATAGAATAAATTGAACCTGATTTTCTTTGACGCCCACTTGGGTTTGAGTCGTTTGATTGTGCATGATTAATCACCTCGTAAAAGAACCTGGCTTCAAGTTGTTAGTTGAATGGATGATAGCATGATTTATTTTCTTTTGTTAAGACTAATGCATTAATCTAAATGGATACTAAGTTCAGATATGAAGTAAAAGCTATCTTTGAGTTTATTTGGATTTGAAGAAATCTTGTTAACTCCATTTCCATAATCATCTAGTAGGGAAATTTATCCTTTTGTAGAATGTAATATAAAGGGAGGTTTCGGTATTATTCCAAGTATAAGAGTGAATGAACTATGAGGTTCAATTTTTTGTGGTGCGCAATATTAAATTATATAAAAAGTATAGGAAGGGGCGAGTCCTATGGAGCAGTCTTTTGAATACTCCAAGCATTTTAAAGAATACTTTATGGCAAATAGTAAAGCCTTCGAACAAACTCTATTATCGGAAGCAGAAAATGTTCAAGAGAAGATTGATGAAATCATGCGAGTGGGGAACATCGACCTCGTTAACAATGCGCATACCATAGTTGTATATATTATTAATGAAGAAGATGAATCTTTGAAGAAATTCGCTGAACAAGAGGGTGTAGCCTGGGCTACGCATTCTATTGATTTATCTTTCAAACTAGAATGGGTCCATTCTATTCGTAGAACGTTGTGGTTATTTATAGAAAAGTATTGTAAGGAAAACGAAAATCACCAATTGGAGGATTTCTTCCAGTTGGAAACCGAAATTAACAATCGTGTAGATGACTTTTTGAATACCTTCTTCATTCGTTATTCCACTTATAAGGATTCACTAATTAAGTCCCAGCAACAATTGGTCAAAAATCTATCTGTACCCATTATCCCTATTAACCATTCAATCTTTGTACTTCCTCTCATCGGTACAATGGATACTAAGCGTATAGAGATTATTCAGGAAAAAGTGTTAACAAAAGTTTCTGAATTGAATATATCCACGTTAATACTGGATTTATCCGGAGTCGCAGTAATGGATCAAGAAGCGATCATCGACTTAAAGAAGAGTATTGATGGGATAAATATGATGGGCTGTAAGACGGTCATTACTGGTTTAAGGAAAGAAATCGTGCAAGAGGTATTGAATACTGGACTTGCTTTCAATCGTGAGACAGAAACCTTAGCTACCTTGCAGCAAGCTTTAAGTAAGTATTTCATTACTTAATTGAATCGATAAATGAGAATCACTCATTTTTTGATATTGGTCAGAAATATAATAGATATCACGGATCCGGTTGTTACATGGGGGACTGGTCTATAAGAAAATGATTAACGTCATCTCATTATTTATTTTTGCAATGATTACGTGGAGGTATTCAAGGGACCTTTGTAGAAGAGGCAGCTCAGACCTCCAGTCACATAATTGATGTAATGGTAAAGTGTATAAAGGTATGGGAAGGAAAAGTCAGATGTGGCCCTAGCTTCGACTTGTTTTTCCTATTTTACAAAGCAAGAGCCTAACCTTATGTCTAAGGTCAAGCTCTTTTTTTGAAGTAAAATAAACAGTAACATGAATGTTGGTGAAAAAAGTTCTGATTTTATGTAGATGTTTGTCATTAAATGTTCTACAATGGAAAAACAGGTTTGGTTTTCCAATACTTAGTAAGCCGTCACGGCCTGTACCCCACTCTATGAGTGGGGGTTAATCTTGGTTTCCCTCACTTTCCCAGAGTGAGGGTTTTTCTTTGCGCAGTTTTTCCAACTTATTTAATAAGCAATCTAGTTGTTGAGAAATAATCAAAATATCTCGAAAGTCGGCTTCATTCATATAAGCTGAGTACATCTTTTCTCTTGTTTCTTCAATTTTATTTTCCAAATATTTTTTACTGACATTATCCTCCTCCAATTAACTGATAGAACTTAGCCACCAGCAAGATAAGATAAATTATACCATGTAGAATTTCGATGGAAATGGTTATTACTCCTCAATTGTCTGGTTAATAAATTGCTGATTGTGGAATCGAAAATTTGTAGCACCTATGGATTTAGTAACTGTTTCTCCAAATCTACTTTCAATTGGTTAATAAGTTACTTAGCTAGATAGAAGCGTGCAGCGAATGTGGGCAGGCTGCAAAAAGACCTATCGAGATTAGCTGTGGATGGGTGGCATGATGTCATTAACCTTCCTAACCCCTTGGATGCATATACTTTTCATTTATATACCAATAAACGCTAATAGAAGAGCTTCTTAAGAGTGACTATGGCCCGATAAGAAGCCCTTTTGCATATAAATTATTCTTTTCGATACCTCAAAAACTTCACAATCTCCATCATAATCACAGCTCCAAGAGCGAGAGAAGTCGCAATAAGCCATTCTGTTATACCAAATTCGGGTGGGATGTGAAATACATCGCGAGCGAACGGTAAGACGGTAATGCCGTATAAGACAAATCCAAGGGCAACCGCCCCGACCACGTATTTGTTACTAAACAACCCAATGCTGATGGCTGATTTCGTATTGGATCGTGTGGCGAATGTCTGGAGCGTTCTGGATAGGATTAAGGTGGTAAAGGCCATCGCCACGCCCATTTCATTGGAATGGCTTAAGCCGATATAGAAGGAACTTGTTACAGCAATCGCAATTAATATGCCTCTTGTTAAGACGGCTTGGATCGTTTTTCTATCAAAAATTCCTTCATCAATAGGGCGTGGTTTTCGTTTCATGACGTTTGGTTCAGATTTCTCTACTCCTAACGCAATGGCAGGAAGCGAGTCGTTGACTAGGTTAATGAATAACAGCTGCAAGGCAGTGAATGGGTTTGGCAGG
The DNA here is from genome assembly GCF_052246795.1 of Halobacillus sp. K22. Classification (NCBI taxonomy): domain Bacteria; kingdom Bacillati; phylum Bacillota; class Bacilli; order Caryophanales; family Bacillaceae; genus Halobacillus; species Halobacillus sp. K22. The sequence goes on from NZ_JBQQCN010000031.1 coordinate 32,842, forward strand.
TTAAAGATTACGGCATATAAAATTGTAAGGATGGCTCCTAAATTCCCTGCAAATAAGTAGCTGATTGACTTCTTGATGTTATCGAATACAGTACGTCCAACTTGTACGGCATTGACGATGGAGACGAAATTATCATCGGTTAAAATCATGGCGGAGGCATCTTTGGCAACATCGGTACCACTTCCCATGGCAATCCCTATGTCTGCTTGCTTGAGAGCGGGGGCATCGTTAACACCGTCACCAGTCATCGCTGTAACAGCGTTGCGATTTTGCAAGGATCGGACAATGCGTATTTTGTTTTCTGGTGATACCCGGGCATATACTGCAATCTTGTCTAACTTCTGTTCTAATTCCTCCGCTGACATGTGATCCAGTTCTTTTCCAGTAACAGCAAGATCCTCTTCCTTCATTAAGCCGATTTCTCGTCCAATCGCTTGAGCCGTTGTTTTGTGATCGCCGGTAATCATAATGGGTCGAATACCCGCTTGTTTGGCTTGGGCAATAGAATGAAAGACCTCTTCCCGTGGAGGGTCCATCATTGCCGTTAAACCGACCAATACAAAGTCCTGCTCATCGTCATGAATGATGTCCTCTGTTCCGTCTGGTAACGGTTTGTAACCGAGTGCTAATACACGGAGGGCCTGATTTGAAAAATCCTCATTTGCTTTTTTGAAACGATCGAGCATATCCTCTGTTAAAGCCTGTTCTTCTCCATTTACTAACGCGTAGCTTGCGCGGTCGAACATCACATCAGGGCCACCCTTGGTCAGCATCAGAGTATGATTATCCATCTGATGGACTGTGGACATCAACTTGCGATCAGAATCAAATGGTAATTCTGCTATACGTGGATAAAGGTTTTGTATTTGTTCATATCCAGCTGTATGCTTGTTAGCGAAATGAATGAGGGCAATCTCTGTCGGATCTCCTACTTCTTGCTTATCCTGATTGATATACGAGTCATTACAAAGGGTGCCGATTTGCACAAACAATTGCTCTGCTTTATCCCAATTCACATCGTCTTCAGGTAAGCTCTCCCTTGGATGTAAAGGTAAGAAGTAATCAGTGACCGTCATTTTATTTTGCGTTAAGGTTCCCGTCTTGTCTGTACATATAATACTTGTCGAACCTAATGTCTCTACAGCAGGAAGTTTACGGATGATGGCATGTTGCTTTGCCATTTTATTTGTTCCAACAGAGAGGACGATCGTGACTGAGTGGGCTACAATTTTCAAAGAAAAAAAGAATATAAGTTTGCAATTTATTGGTACGAATTAGCGACGACTATAGAAGACGACCCTGATAAATGGAGCTTTACTTATCCTGCTTATTCCACATGGTATCCTCATTTACAGTTATGCGTTTGTTATTATAACCTTTCTAATTTCCCAAAATCATACGAACATAATGAATTAGCTAGAACCTATCGCCCTCAAGATGAAAGGGTGCTCTTCAATAAAGATCTACTCGAGAAGAAATTAGGGTTAAATCAAACAAGTCAAACAGTGGAGCAGCCACAGGATGAATCTCCATCATAATAGAGGTACATCTCTTATTTTTGGCTTGAAATATTCCCATAGAATAGTTGTTTTATTATTATATTACTGAATGGGTGTGAATAGAGCGGATGGGTAATAAACCTAAAGTGTTTATCTTCGTTAAGCCTGGGCTTGATACTTTTGTGAGAGATGTGGCAACCTCTTTATCGAGTAGCTTTAATGTAAAAATAATTTATGTCACTACAAACCTGAAAGATATCGATCATTATATGAAGGCAGCTGACTTGTGCTGGTTTGAATGGTGTGATGATCTGATGATTTACGGAAGTAAGACAGCTATAGCTAAACACAAAAAGATAATTTGTCGAATCCATAGTTATGAAGTCTTTACGAGTTATTTGAAAAAAGTGAATTGGAAATCAGTCGATAAGGTAGTATTTGTATCGGATCACATAAGAGAATATGCATTAGCAGAAACACCCAGCCTTGTTAAAGATCAAACTACGGTAATTCCAAATGGTATCAAAGTAAATGAGCTAAGTTTTAAAGAAAGAACTAAAGGCTTTAATATTGCCTATGTAGGTTATTTGAACTTTAAAAAAGGTCCCATGCTTTTACTTCACGCCTTCCATGCTATTTATGAAAAGGATAGTAACTATAAACTATTTATTGCAGGTAACTTTCAAGAACCAAGATATAAACTTTATTTTAACCAAATGATAGAAAAATTTGGGCTTCAAGACAATGTTATCGTTGAAGGTTGGCAGTCAGATATCAATCACTGGTTAGAAGACAAACAATACATTCTTAGTTCAAGTTTACTGGAGAGTCAGCATTTATCTGTAATGGAAGCCATGGCTAAAGGAATTAAGCCTTTAGTTCATAATTTTGTGGGCGCAGGCACCATCTATCCTGAAGAGTTTATTTGGAGTACATTTGATGATTTAACAAGTATGATTGAAAAAGGAAGTTATAACTCTTTAAATTACAGGCGATTTGTGGAAAGGAATTACGAGTTCTCCTCTCAAATTACCAAAGTCCATGACTTGTTAGAAGAGAAAATTGCTCAAAAGAACATCTACTCCATTTATTTTAACGGAAAACAAACCCAGTTTTTACTTCCCAACTCTACAGATCATATTCAAAGAATTATCGCTAACCATCAAGTTTTTTATGAAGAATCCATGTTAATGGATATAAAAAACAGAGTTCCGGAAGATAGTGTTATCATTGATGTAGGAGCCTATATAGGAAATCATTCTACGTTTTTTGCACAGCATTGTCAGGCCAGCGTTTTCTCTATCGAACCCAATCGTGAAGCATTTGATTTATTAGAAAAAAATGTTCAGTTAAACGGTTTAGAGAATAAAACAACTTTACTCAACATTGGGGTAGGGAAAAAGCTGGGTAAAGGATCGATAGTAGGCGGTTCAGAAGACAACATGGGGATGAGTCAATTAAAAGGTGACTTTGAAGGTGATGTAGTGATTGAGACGATCGATCATTTGTTTAGTGAGTTAAAAAGAGTGGATGTAATAAAAATTGATGTGGAAGGAATGGAGATGGACGTGTTGCAAGGGGCGGAGCATACATTAAAAAAACACAAACCTCTACTCTATATTGAAACAACAACCGATGATAAACTGCATCTTATATATAGTTTTTTAGAAAAATTTAACTATAAATCACTAAAACAATTCAACGCTACCCCAACAACTTTATTTGTGTAATTATTTTTAAAGTGTGTATTTGTCCTCTATGAGCTTAATTTGTTTAGATACTCCTTATGTAGGAAAACGTGGATGTTTTCAAATATTATGATCATTATACTTGAAACTATGTAAGCCCAGGGCCGGTCGGTATTATACGAGAATGCTTGAACCCTTTTCTTATCAGGGGAGGATGAGGGAAGAAGACAGCTTTCAAAAAGAGAATACTTTAGCGTGGATGATTAAGCCATTTATTAAGCACTTTTTAATTTTACACCGTTATTTTCGAGCAATTCCTACAAGGGGTTCGAAAAACTTACTTCTTCATTAATACAATCTATCGGGGCAGGAGCTTTAATTACTAGTATTTCTCAAGAAAATAATAAAATATATAACAGTTCTTTTTTAGGGTGGTGTTTCGGCATGAGTGAAAGCAAAAACGGAAAGATTATTTCTCTTTTCCCTGTTCACAAGGTGAGAAAGGTAAACACAACTTCCGCGAAACAAGTAATGAAAGAGGCAGACGATTTCCTTGCTGAACTGGATGGGTTTTTAGCAGAACGAAAGAAAAAGAAACAAGAGGAATAGCAAATACTTTAGGCTTAATTCCTTTCATTTTAATTATTCTGTTTCTTCCTAACATCGCTTCAGATGTGATACACCCCAAGCCCTGTCCAAGCAAAGTTTTATAGCATTGAAAGCCTAATATGGCTAGAATTTAACATTAAAATTAGTAAGCTCTTCAAAAGTTTAGAGAACTTTTGAAGAGCTTATTTTCATCTGCAGGAGGTACTTTTTTTGGATTTCTAAACAATCTTTTTTTCTCAGCTAAATAAGAATGATTAGAATTGAAGTTCACTATTAGGTAAACTGTAAAACTGCAGCCCCGAGCTAAAACAAAAAACGAGCAGCTCCTTTTATAAAGGAACTGCCCGATTTAGAATTTAGTTTTCGTTTATTTCCGTTTTCAGCTTGCTGAGAGGCTGCGGTGGGCAAGCCTTCTGCGTGAGTCGGGAAACTATGATGATGGTGAGTAGTCCACATACCATCGCGAGCGTACGGAATGGGAAAAGTACGACGCCGTCTTCGATCATTGGATACGGAAGAAATGCGGGTAATCCGAGAGCTGGTTCGCCTCCTCCTAAACGAAGGAAGAAGGAAACGGAAAGTCCTGCAATCGCTCCGTATGTGTTTGCTTTTTTATCAAACAACGCTGTCGTCAGCTGAGGGAATAACATACAGTAGACGAGGTCGGCACAGAGATACCAGAGTGTATATACGCTATCGATATTCAATGCGACAATGGTTGCTGAGAGTCCAATAATGATAATAGAAACACGGATCGTACGCGTAATGTCCCTTCCAGTCGCTTTTGGTTTCACAAGCGGACGGTAAATGTTCCATGCTGCCATGGAGGATGCGGAAAGGATGGAAGAGTCCATCGATGACATGACCGCTGCTGCTACAGCACCGAGCGCGACAATAGAAATGACATAAGGTGACATATAGTTGATGACGTAAGCGAGAATCTCGGAAGAGGCGCCAGGGCCTTCGATTCCGTAGCTCGCCCAGTCAGCAGAGAAACCTGCGACACCGATCATAACAGCTGGTACGGCGAGAACAATACATAGGACACCGGCTGCAATCGAGAGCCACATCGCTGTATTTTCATTTTTCGAGGAAAGAACCCTTTGGAAGTAAACCTGCCAAGGAATACCCCCGAAGATGAGCAGCAATGCATAGTCCCACCAGTTCCAATAATGATTTCCCCAGTCCGGATGATTCCAGCCATCAAGTGGCGGGAGCATATTTGTAAACCCGGCCATGCCTTCTGTGTAAGCTCCCCATGCTTGACTGAGGCCCCCGACTTCAGAGAGTGCAAAAGGAACGACAAGGAATAGACCAATGATAATCATGATGATTTGAGCTACGTCGGTGAGAGCGACGGACCACATACCGCCGACAAATGTGTATGCGATGGCAATAATGGCAGAAATGATGATGGATGTGTTGAAGTCCAGTCCTAGAATCAGGCCGAACGTGGTTCCGAGAGCCACAAGAATTGCAGCACTCCAGAATAGTTCACCTAAGAGTGCGGGAAGGTAAAGAACCCCTGCCACTTTTTTTCCGAAACGGACTTCCAGTGGGTCGAGCATGGTCGTGAACTCGTACCTTCTCATTTTACGGGCGTAAAAAATACCGCCGATGATCAGGCTGCATCCGTATCCCCATGGTGCCTGTGCCCAGACAATGCCTGAGGCGAACGTTGTCTCCGCTGTCCCAGCAATATATCCTCCGCCGACCCATGTTGCGGTCATCGTGAACATCGCGACCCATAGCGGCATGGACCTGCCGGCGACCATCATATCTTCCGCGCTGTCCGATTTCTTATTAGCGGAAACGGAGCCAATGTAGAAGATGATCGCATAGGAGATGAACATGAAAATTAATGCTCCCCAATTGACATCGTTACCTGTAAGTGCAACGTACAGGGAAACGATGGCGAGTAACCCTAAAAATCCTAATAATCCTGCCTTTTCAACGTTCGTATTCTGCTTTTTTTCAGTCTGCTTCTTTTCTTGCTCTTCAGATGACTGCGGTTGCACGCTATCACTCCTTATTAATTTATAGGTTTAGTTATAGATCTGCTTGAAAGACAAACAGATCATATTTTTAAAAAGTAACGCTTGTAACAGAACCGGTTCATGTTAAATGGTTTAAAACGTTTAATAATTATTAAACACTGCCATCTATTACCTTAACGTAGAATGATAGTTTGTCAACTCGCTTCACAGGGGAAATTATGGTTCAGACAAATAGCGCCAAGACGTGAGCCGATATATAAAAAGTGCGTAAGGAACGGTTCTGAATGCATCTTTTAATTTGGGAGTAAGGAGAAACAGTCCTATTTATGGTTTAGGGTCGAGTTTTAAGGTTATAGAATCTAGGTAAGTTATGCTTCGTCAGGTTCAGTCCCCTTCTATTAAAAAACGCGGGAACCAGAGATTATTTTCTCTCTATGAAACTTGTTTTTCCCGCTAAAGGTACTCCCCCTTATCTGAAAAGAGAACGAAGTACAGCTGTTTACAACTTCAAAACCTTTTGCTAACATATGAATTGTTCAAATCGTTTAAAAAAAATTAAATAAAATAAACAAAACGAATGAGGAGGTACGATTTATGAAACAAATGTACATCAATGGCCAATGGGTAGATGCTCAATCAGGTAACACAAAAGACATCATTAATCCGTACAACCAGAAAGTCGTTGAGACAGTAGCTGATGGAAACGCTGATGATGCGGAGCTCGCCATCGCTGCAGCAAGAGAAGCTTTTGACCATGGAGAGTGGAAAGAGACTCCTGGAGCGGAGCGCGGACAAAAAGTTCTCCGCATTGCAGAGTTGATCGAACGGGATAAGGAAGAACTGGCTAAACTCGAAACGCTCGATACCGGGAAAACAGTGGAAGAGAGCCGTGCGGACATGGACGATATCGCAGGCGTGTTCCGTTACTTTGCAGGTCTGGCAGACAAAGAAGGTGGCGAAGTGATCGAATCGCCGATCCCGGACAGTCAGAGTAAAGTCGTCCGCGAACCGGTCGGAGTGTGCGGTCAAATTACCCCTTGGAACTATCCGTTGCTTCAAGCCGCATGGAAAATCGCGCCGGCTTTGGCCGCAGGAAACACGATCGTGATCAAGCCCAGCGAAATCACTCCGCTTACGACGGTGAAAGTGACGGAGCTGATGGAAGAAGCAAGCTTCCCTAAAGGAGTGGTCAATCTCGTACTAGGCGATGGTGCAACCGTAGGGAACGAACTGGCAGAAAGTAACCATGTCGACTTGATTTCTTTCACTGGCGGTATTGAAACAGGAAAGAAAATCATGCAGACCGCGAGCAGCAATGTGAAGAATATAGCGCTTGAGCTTGGCGGGAAGAACCCGAACGTCGTATTCGCGGATGCGGATTTTGAAACGGCTGTCGATCAGGCACTAAACGCAGCCTTTTTCCATGCTGGACAGGTTTGTTCTGCAGGAGCAAGATTGATCCTAGAAGATTCCATTCACGACCGTTTTGTGGAGGAACTTAAGAAGCGAGCGAAACGAATTAAGTTAGGAGACGGTTTCAAAGAGGACACACAATCCGGACCGCTCATCTCTGCTGAGCATCGTGATAAAGTCGAAAGTTATGTAGAGATCGGGAAGCAGGAAGGTGCAAATCTGCTTGTCGGAGGCGCACGCCCGGACGATCCAGAGCTGCAAGACGGATTTTTCTACCTGCCGACGATTTTCACCGAGTGTACTTCTAATATGAGAATTGTCCAGGAGGAAGTGTTCGGCCCAGTTCTGAGCATCGAGCGTTTCCAAACCGAAGAAGAAGCGGTGAACTTGGCGAATGATTCGATTTACGGACTTGCTGGTGCAGTGTTTACGACAGATATCGATAAAGCAGAACGTGCGGCAAGTAAGATGCGCATGGGTACCGTTTGGATCAATGATTTCCACCCATACTTTGCTCAGGCACCGTGGGGCGGATACAAACAATCCGGTATCGGCCGTGAGCTCGGTAAACCAGGTCTGGAAGAATATACAGAAACGAAACACATTTTCCGTAACGTGAAGCCTGAACCGATCCACTGGTTCAAGTAACTCGTCGGGATGAAATTTTGGCAAACACGAAGGAGGTTCTACCAATGAGTGAAGCATACGATATTGTTGTGATTGGAGCCGGTAGTGCGGGGTCAATCCTCGGAGACCGGCTGAGTGAAGACGGAAAGAAAAGTGTACTGGTGCTGGAAGCAGGGCGCAAAGACTATGCGTGGGACTTGCTGATTCAGATGCCTGCAGCCCTGCCATTCCCTGCAGGTAAATCGCTGTACGACTGGAAATATGAATCCGATCCGGAACCTTATATGAAAGGTCGCCGCATCAAGCATGCCCGTGGAAAGTTACTTGGCGGTTCAAGTTCCATCAACGGCATGATTTATCAACGGGGAAATCCGAAAGACTACGAGCGCTGGGGTGCTGACGAAGGGATGGACACGTGGGATTTTGCCCACTGCCTCCCATACTTCAAACGACTGGAGAACGCAATCGGTTCTGATAAAGATGACCCATATCGCGGCCATGACGGTCCGATCAAACTGGAAAAAGGGCCAGCGAAGAATCCGCTCTTCCAAGCCTTTTTCGATGCAGCTGTCGAAGCTGGCCAGTCCCGTACGCCTGATGTAAACGGATTTCGCCAGGAAGGTTTCGGGCCGTTCGATAAGCATGTGTACAAAGGTCGCCGCATGTCCGCATCTCGTGCGTATTTGCACCCGGCAATGAAGCGCAAGAATCTTACGGTAAAAACACGTGCATTCGTACAGCACATTGATATCGAGGGCGAGAAAGCTCGTGGTTTGACGTACAAACGAAATGGAAAAGAACATTTCGTAAAAGCAGGAGAAGTCATCCTTTCCGGAGGTGCGATCAATACGCCTCAGTTGCTTCAGCTTTCCGGGGTTGGTGATCCGGAACATCTTCGTTCTGTAGGCGTACAGCCGAAAGTGAACCTTCCCGGTGTAGGTGAGAACCTTCAGGATCACCTGGAAGTTTACATTCAGCACTCCTGCCCACAGCCGGTTTCTGAGCAGCCGAATTTGAATAAAGCACGGATGCCATGGATCGGATTGCAGTGGTTACTAGCCCGCAAAGGACCTGCGGCAACGAGCCACTTTGAAGGTGGCGGATTCGCTCGTTCCAACGACGACGTCGATTATCCGAATCTGATGTATCACTTCCTGCCGGTCGCCGTACGCTACGACGGACAGAAAGCACCTGTCGAGCACGGATTCCAGGTTCATATCGGACCTATGTACTCCGATGCTCGCGGTTCATTAAAAATTCAATCGAATGATCCAAAAGCCCATCCAAGCATGGTGTATAACTACCTTTCTACGGAACAGGATAGACGGGAATGGGTCGAAGCCGTACGTGTGACTCGTGAAATTATGTCCCAGCCGGCGATGAAGCCGTATAATGGTGGAGAAATTTCACCAGGATCAGACGTGCAGACTGAAGAGGAGATCCTCGATTGGGTTGCAGAAGATGCAGAAACCGCCCTACACCCAAGCTGTACAGCAAAAATGGGGCCGGCGTCCGATCCTATGGCCGTCGTTGATCCGAAGACGATGAAAGTCCATGGTATGGACAACCTGCGGGTCGTGGATGCATCGGCTATGCCTTACGTGACCAATGGTAATATCCATGCCCCGGTTTTGATGCTGGCTGAAAAAGCAGCGGACATCATTAATGGTAAACAACCACTTGAACCTGAGGATCTGGATTACTACCAGCACGGTGTTCACCCTGCTGATGCAGGAACACTAAAAGGTTGATTTGCAATTAAATTAGGAAACAATACGAAATCAGGGGTCTTGTGAAGGCTCCTGATTTCAATTTATGTTATAGTGAGAGCGTAAAGTTTTGAATTCATATTGAATAAATTAAATGTTTAAAAACAAAAAACCAAAGGAGAGTAGGCGATTCTTTGAATAACAAGTCAGAAGAACTGATTGAAAAGGCGGAAGGAGCCGTTGTCAATTCTATTGCTGAAACAATGGACTTGTATGGAATCACTCCGTCAACCGGGCGGTTATTCGCAAGGATGTACTTCAAGCATAAGCCGATGACGCTCGATGACATGAAGGATGATCTCGGAATGAGCAAGCCGAGCATGAGTATTGCTGTCCGGAACCTGCAAGAGATCAGTATTGTCCAGAAAGTGTGGCAGAAGGGCTCGCGCAAGGATGCCTTCATAGCGGAGAAGAACTTTTTTAAATATTTTTCTCATTTTTTTGGAAACAAGTGGGAGCGTGAAGCCAAGCTAAACCTCTCTGCGATTGATTATGCAGAAGGGATGCTTCAGCAGGTGATTGACGACGAGAATACAGACGACGAGATGATTGAAAGAGCAAAGGTTGATTATAAACAGCTTGAAGACTACCGGAAATATTGTAAGTGGCTCGAACGCCTGGCCGATTCCATCGAGTCCGGCACAATTTTCGACTTTTTGCCTGTGGAAGAAGAGGCTTATGAAAAAAAGAATAAGGATTGAACGCCCTTCTTGAGTGAAAAACTCAAGAGGGGTTTTTCATGTTACGGATGTAAGGCGTCTTACAGTATTGTTTTCATAAAACCTATATAATGAAAGGAATAAGTCGAAGTTGAAGCTTGAGAGAGGGAAATTTGCTTTCCCAGCCCCTGTTTTTCTAAAAATGTCTACTAACTAAACTAAGGAGCTTGATTATGAATGTGCTCTATATTATGGATGGATGCAGCGTTTGTGCGCAGGCAATGCATCATTTAAATCAAAAAGAAATTGAATATAAATTAGTCAATATCTTAGAAGAAAACAGCGCCAGGAAAGATTTAAAGGATTTAATTGGTGAAGTGCACACCCCTGTATTGGTTAATGACAAGGGAATATGGAAGGGAGGGGAGATTTTAGAAGTATAAAATTATATGCTCCTCCCGAATAAAAAAACTTCTTGCCGCCTTAGGAGCGGACAAGAAGTTTTTACATTGGCTTGGAAAGCTTATTTTAAGTTTTTCTTAATGTATTGAATGATTTTACGCAACTCTTTCGGGTGAGGACGGCCAAATGGGCTGGTTTGTCTTTGCTGATAAAGGACGTTTCCGGCTTCATCCGTTAAGAAGTAGGCAGGGTCCCCGTGTGTACCGTGATCTTCGTAAGGGGCTTCTTCATCATGATAATGAACACCATAGGCTTTCAAGAAAGCTAAATTCTCATCGATTAAGACAGGGAAAGTGAATCCGTGTTCCTCTACCATTTTCTCTAAGTCTTCTTTATTATCATGAGTAATCGTGGTTAAGTGGATGTTCTGTTTTTCGAAATACCCTTTGCTTTCTTCAAGCTCCTGCAGTTCACTCATGCAGGCAGGGCACCAGGAACCGCGAAAGTAAATGATGAGATGCCATTGATCATTCTTTTCTTTTAAGACCTCGGAAAAGTTGTAGTCTTCTCCTGAAACAGCTGGCAGGGTAAAGTCTGGAGCTGGTTGATTTAATTTGAAAGTCGTCATGGAAACACTCCTTCTTAAAGATTTCTTCTTTATTGTACACGAGTTTCTAGGAGTTATATGTAATGCAGCCTACAGACACAATTAAAAGCACACCTGTAAATTGGAGTAGACCTTTTAACGTTTTTATTTCCTCCTGCAGGGAAATCTCTAAAGGGAAAATAGTTTAGGAGGGTTATATATGATTAAAGCATTGGTATTTGATGCTTATGGAACGTTATTTGATGTTCATTCCGTAGGTAAAGAGTGTAATGAAATTTTTCCGAATAAAGGAGACGAAATCAGCCAGTCATGGAGAAAAAAACAGCTGGAGTATTTCTTTCTAAGACAATTGGTGGAACGTTATAAGCCTTTTGACGAGATTACGAAAGATGCTTTGAATTACGCCTGTAAAGAAAACGGGGTTGAGTTATCTGAAGAAAATGAAGAGCGCCTAATGAACGCCTATTTAGATTTGGATCTCTTTGAAGAGGTGGAAAGTGTGCTGAAAGAGCTATCTGAGAAAAAACTGGTGGTGTTCTCGAATGGCTCGGTCAATATGATTGAGCCTCTGGTCGAGCAATCCTCAATCAATGAGTATATTGATGAAGTGATCAGTGCGGATGAAATTAAGCAATATAAACCTACGCCGGCTGCCTATAACCATGCTTTAGAGAGACTGGATGTAAAAAGGGAAGAAGTCCTGTTCATGTCTTCCAATCCATGGGATATTACAGGCGCCAAAAGCTTTGGGTTTAATACGGCTTGGATTAATCGCAAGGAGCTTGTACCGGAAGAGCTGAATATCCAGCCTGACAGTGAATATTATGATTTAAGCGGAATTCGCGAATGGAATTAGAGAAGAGGAAAAAGGGCCCGAGTAGGGGCCCTTTTTTTGTGGGATGAGTAATAGATCATTTATGAACTGAATCGTCAGCCGGACTGGAAATAAGGATTAGGAAAGATTTAAGAACTCTTTCGTCTTATCCGCGTCGATGGCCAGAAAGCGTACTTTTCGAATGAAGCCGTCTTTTTTTAATTCGCTCATCATGGCACTCGTCGTCTCCCTTGTCGTCCCAATCATGTTAGCGAGATCCTGATGTGTCAGTTTCATTTCAATGGTCTGCCAGTTTTGTTTGCGGCGGCCGGTTTTTTGACTGAGCATCAATAACAGGTACAACAATCGATGCTTCACGTCGCTTAAGGCAATTTTTTCGCTTAGACTGTAAAAGTCTTTCAATCGTGAAGAGAGAATATCGATCAGTTTTAGAGCGACATGCGGGTTCTTTTTGATAAATTCCTCATAGTCCCTGTGGCTGAGTGTACATATATAAGTATCGGTCATCGCTTCCGCATACGTTTGGTCGTCGGTCAAACTGACGGTGGACGTTTCACCGAATATATTTCCATCCACCAGAATATCGAGTGTAAACTGCTTCCCTTCTTCGTTCATACGGTACAGGCGGACCTGTCCTTTTTTTAGTAAAAATAAGGCATCCATTTTGTTTTCAGGAGAAACAATCGTCGACCCTTTTTTTACGGGACTCATCTCACTCATCTGATCGATACTCATGAGCTCTTCCTGGGAGAGTTCTTCAAATAAACTGATTTGTGAGAGTAAGGTAAGCTTATCCATTTCTTCACCTCGTTCGGTTGATAAGTTGCTATAAAAAATTTTTGATAAAAAGTGTGGGTATAAAACCAATCTTTCATGGTGGGAAGAAAGCTGACTACTTTACTTCAATATAGGAGCGGTCCGCCAATTTGACAATAGAATAGGTTTAGGTAAACATGCAAGAAAAAATAGTTATCCGATTCAAAATTATTTAGAGATTTTGAAACAAAATATCTGGTCCAAACGTATAGAGGTATGAATGGTCTTAAACCTCTATGTTCCAAATTTTTCATGAGTTGCTGTGAATAGGATAGGGTACATAAAAGAGGACTATTGCGTTTTGTTTATTTATAAATTAATCTATATAGATAATTATAATTGATTAGGTGTAAATTGTAACAAGGAGCTCCTGATGAATTAGGATATTAAGAAATACGCGAAAAGCCATAGCCTATGGGTGCAAAACCATAGGAATCTTTAATCGATCAATTTACATGCACCAAGGAAGTACTGCAAATGATGACAATCACAAGAATCAATTGATGGAGGCTTATAAATGTTTCAAAAATGGAAAAGAAATGATGCTTCTTCTAAAAAGAAGCTGATTTATGCTGTTGTTTTCGCTATGTTTTGGCTGAAGATGACGTTTATTCAAGGCGGGGTTTTCACTTTAGGTTTAGAAAATATAAATCAAGCAGCTATCCTGGCCTTTAATCCCTTGAGCAGTATTTTTCTTCTCTTTGGATTAGGAATCTTACTCGCCGGGCGTAAAGGGTTGCTTGGGGCCTATATTCTTGGCTCCGTCTTACTTTATCTCAATGTTCTGTTTTATCGTGAGTACAATGATTTCATTACGATTCCAATGTTAGGTCAATTAGCAAACCTGGCAGGTCTTGGAGGAAGTATTACAAATATACTCTCAGCCACAGATATTTTCCTGTTTGTGGACGTGGTTGCAGCGATCTTTCTATTAATTTATCTGAACCCTTCCCGAATTCAAAGTTTTCTACCGAAACGCAAGGAAGGTCTTGTGCTGGCCGCTATTGCCGTTCCGTTATTTTTAATTAACCTGGGTTGGGCGCAGACAGAGCGTCCAGAGCTTTTAAAACGGGCCTTTGACCGTAATTTGTTAGTGAAAAATATTGGCGTGCTTGATTTTCACATCTACGATAGTGTGCTGCAGGGACAAACAGAGATGAAAAAAACATTCGCGGATAGTAACGAATTAGTACCTGCATTAAACTATATTAATGAAAAAGACGTAGATCCGAATAGTGAATTGAACGGAGTTGCCGAAGGGAAAAATGTGATTCTTTTATCCCTGGAGAGCACCCAGACATTTGTTGTCGACCGTGAATTAAACGGTAAAGAGCTCACCCCTTATTTTAACGATCTCAAAGAAGAAGGTGCTTACTTTAGTAACTTCTATCATCAGGTTAAACAGGGGCGCACGTCAGATTCCGAGTTTATCCTGGATAATTCATTGTATGGCCTGAACCGTGGAGCGGCCTTCTTTACTCATGCGGGTAACGAATACGAAGCTACTCCTGAAGTGTTAGGGGAAGAGGGCTATACGTCTGTGAATATGCATGCCAATGATCAAACATTCTGGAATCGAAACGTCATGTATGACTCTCTTGGCTATGATAAGTATTTCTCAAAAAAGGATTATGACGTGACAGAAGATAAATCCTATGGGTGGGGTTATCTTGATGAATACTTCTTTAGCGACTCCTTAGATAAAATGGAAGAGTTAGAGCAGCCGTTCTATAGCAAGATGATTACTCTGACCAACCACTACCCATTTACCCTTCCGGAAGATAAGAAATTGATTGAAGAAGGGGATACTTCAAGTGGTACGCTGAACCGTTATTTCCAAACGATTCGCTATCAGGACGAAGCTTTAAAGCAGTTTGTCGAGGAATTCAAGCGTTCAGAGCTTTATGATGATACCGTGCTTGTCATTTATGGTGACCATTTTGGAATTTCCGAGAATCACCAGAAGGCTATGGGAGAATATCTGGGCAAAGATATTAATGACTATGAACAATTTCAGCTACAGCGTGTGCCTCTTCTCATTCTTGGAGAAGGAATAGAACCAAAAGAGCATGACACTGTTGGGGGACAGATTGATTTACGTCCGACGATCATGAATCTTTTAGGGGTGGACGATGACAACCCGGTCCAATTCGGTCATGATTTGTTTAGTAAAGATCGGAACGAGATGACCATTACACGAGATGGTAATTTTGCTAACGAGGATTATGTAGGTGTGAATGAAACCTGTTTTGATAGAGAAACTGGAGAGAAAGTAGAAGGCGAGGCTTGTGCTGAAGGCTTTAAACAAGCGCAGGAAGAACTGGAGCTCTCAGACTCTATCGTTTACGGAGATTTGCTCCGATATCTTGATGAAACAGAAATGATTGATCAAGAGCGGAATTAATTGCTTGATAAAAAGCTTGCGGATAACCTTAGGGTTTTCTGCAAGCTTTTTTTTATTAATAGACTATGTTTAAGTTTGTTGTTGATATTCGCTAAAATCGAACAAAGGTTCTATAACGGAAGCATCAAATGTAAGTTGGTGATGACTGCAACGAACAGGTATGTGTCCTGGTCGCAAGAGACCGTGACGAGGTGACCTTTTCTTAGATGTTATGAATGGGCAGGTTAACCAAACTTTCGAAAGAAAATGTCTTATGTACTGATGCTTGGCGTGCCTTTAAAACCTATGATGCTGATAAAAGGGATGAACATTTATCAGTTCAGATCTGACGGTAAAATTCGTACCAAGTGACTTAACCACATCCAGAACGTCAACAACTACCACACCGAAGACTGAAAGGTTGGATACAGACCTTTAACGGTGTGGCGACCAAGTATCTGAACAACTATCTTGCGTGGTTTCAAGTGTTAGAGAGCATTCCTCATCAGCGAAATGAAGTCACGATGAACGATTGGATCATAAAAGGGAATATAATTCCAAATATAGAAACATATGATACACTAAACTTAGATTATCTAAGTTTAGTGTATAAAGGGTGTAGTTGGTAAAGCTATTAAAGAGTCACTTAAAAGTAAAAAATAATAGTGCTACTGGTGCTAGGTTGTACGGAACTTTATTCTATTAAGGGGTGAGGTTATGGGTTTTTGGTATTTCTTAATATTATTTGCAGGCATATTTCTAGTTGTTAAAGGGCTGAGTAGGAATAAAGAGATTAGCTTAGTATTTATAGGATTCTTATGTATTGCGTTTTCAATTTTTATGTTTACTCCAGGAAGTGATGAAATGATTGCGGAATTATTTAATTTGGGTTAGCGTGTGGAATGAATATATGACTGATTACCTAGTAGGTATTTTCATTAACGGTGCTAAAGTAAAAAAAACATTTCTTCAACTAAAGGCGAGCGTTAGTTCAATAAGAAAATAATGCTAAAGAGGACTCCCAATTATTTGGAAGTCCTCTTTTTTTTGTATATATCAACATTGAACTTTAACTGAGCCTATTAAGAAAAAACAGTTAGAGACGGGATGTAAAAATAGAAGAAGTACTGTTCATACCAATCCAAAGAAGTGGAACTAAAAAAAGGTCCGGTTAGGGTCCGTTTTTGTGAATGGATGTCAGTAAGCGGCTTGGAGCGTCAGTTTGCTTAGGGAGTAGGGGGAGAAAAGGTTTAAGAACTCTTGAGACCTACCAGAGCTTAGTAGTTGAAAATTTTTTTAAAAAAGATTACCTTCTTGTTTAGCTTTAATAATCTTGAAAGTCATAACCACTATCCCAATGGGACAGCCAATTGTTAAAGCAATCGATACGATAAATGGAAAGTGATTTAGTGTTTCATTATTCAGTCGATAGATCCCGACGATCGTAAAAAGAGCGCAAAAGAAAATGCCCACTAACGTTTTAATTAAACTCATTAAATCTCACCGCTTTTTGTTTTAATTAATTATAACAGGTTGTTTTGCATTATATTAAATTGTAAATGAATCTACTCAATTTTCCTTAATTATTTGTGATTCATAGTTCGAATTGTTACAATTATGTCGCAGAGTTCCTGAAAATGGTTTTCTGCTCAATCCCTGTTAAGCCATTCGGCGTATTTTCGTCGTTTGCAAAAGCGTGCAGCTCATTAATGAACTGCACGCTTTTTTTACTTAACGACGATTACTGGAGACTGTACATATTTCACTAGTTTGTGACTGACACTGCCTAAGATCAAGGTCTGCCACTTATTACGCCCCCGACTGCCAATGACCACGCAATCATAGTCTTCCTGGTTGGCATATTCAATCATCTCTTCCGCAGGATCTCCGTGTAACATAATAAACTTAGTAGAAATACCTTCAGACTCCACGTATTGAATGATGTCGAGGAATTTTTCTTTACGTTTTTTTGTAGCTGTATGGGAATCTCCGTATTTTAATACATCTTTCTTAGATGTTTCACCATCTACTACGTAAATAAGGTCAATGTGCACTTGGTCCTTATGTGGTGAAACCATTTTTATTGTCTGATCTATAGCGCGACGGGAATGGTCAGATCCATCCGTCGCGAGTAAAATATTTTTATACATAAATCATGCTCCTATCAATAATTTAGTGACCGGCGCCTTTGGATACTCCTCCAAGTCGAGCGAGGAGTCGGGAACTCTCCCCATTCAAGCCTATGAATTTAACTTGAATGCCATTTTGTTCAAACTTCGATTCGATACTGTCGAGAGCTCCAATGGCTGAGTCATCCCATAAATGGGAGTCGTTTAAATCGATGACCACTTCTTCGACATGATCTTTGAAATCAATTGAATTAAGAAAGTCTGTAACCGACGCAAAGAATAACTGACCTTGCACATAATAGATTCGTTTTTTCCCTTCATTTGCGTACAAGGTTAATACATTTACTTTGGAAATCTTAACCGCAAAGAAAATCATGCTGAGCACAACGCCGGCAAGTACGCCGTAGGCTAAATTGTGTGTGAAGACTACGGTTAATACTGTCACAATCATGACGGCCGCATCAGAACGCGGTACTCTGTGAATATTCCGGACGGAGCTCCAGTCAAACGTACCAACGGAAACCATGATCATGACACCCGCGAGTGCTGCCATTGGGATCTGGACGACGACGCCACCTAAGACGATAATCATAAACATGAGCACGACACCTGCAACGAGGGAAGATAACCGTCCATTCCCGCCGGATTTCACATTAATGACGGACTGACCAATCATCGCACAGCCTGCCATGCCGCCAAAGCACCCCGTGACGATGTTTGCGAATCCTTGACCACGGCTTTCTTTGTTTTTATCACTCTCGGTATCGGTCATATCATCGACGATGGAAGCCGTAAGAAGTGACTCGAGTAATCCGACAATTGTTAAGGCCAAAGCATAAGGCAGGATAATCATGAGTGTTTCAAAGTTCAACGGCATATCAGGTAAAGCGAACATAGGAAGCGTTTGTGTTAATTCTCCCATATCCCCAACCGTTCTAACGCCAATGTTCATCCAAATCGCAATGGCGGATACGACCACAATGGCGACCAATGTGGAAGGAATGGTTTTTGTAACGAGTGGAAATAGATAAATGATAGCTAAAGTTAAACCAACTAATGCATAAATAACCCAGGGTTCATTCTCAAAGTGCTGCAACTGGGAAGTGAAAATTAAAATCCCTAAAGCATTAACGAACCCTACCATAACGGAGCGGGGAATAAACCGCATGAATCTAGCTAACTTAAAGACTCCGAACAATACTTGTAAAATACCCGTAAGAATGGTTGTGGCGAGCAAATATTCAATTCCGTGCTGCGCCACTAAGGTAATCATTACTAAAGCCATAGCACCTGTGGCCCCTGAGATCATCCCCGGGCGCCCTCCCATAAAAGCGATCACGACGGAAATACAAAAGGATGCGTACAATCCGACCATTGGATCTACACCTGCAATAATCGAGAAAGCGATGGCTTCAGGAATTAAGGCTAAGGCTACAACGATCCCTGATAATACATCACCCTTTATGTTTCCGAGCCAATTTTCTTTGATTGATAAAGTTGACATACATACCCTCTTTCTATTTTTTTATTGTTTAGACCGCTGAGTCTCACAGCGGCCAAATATATTTAAAATTTATTAAATTCATGTTGTTTTGACTAAGTTTCAATGCCGTTCTTTTATAACTGACTATAATAGACTATAATAAAGAAAAATGTTTTGCAATAGGTTTCCTTTAGTTAAGCGGTATCATTAACATAGATTTAATATTAGATAGCAGAAGAGGAGCGGTTCAAATGTTTTCCCATATACTTCTAGCTTCAGATGGATCGGATCATGCGGTGAGAGCAGCTGAACATGCGCTGCAGTTAGCTCGGCTATCAGAAGATTCACAGATTACCATTTTATATGCCATTAGTGGCTCAACTTCTAAAAGCGATGTCCTGAGTGAAAATGCTGAAAACCTGTCTACAGTAAGAAAAGGGCGTCTTTTTTCTACCAAAGGGGTTTTTAAAAAAGCGGGAATGAATTATGAAGTAAAGATATTGAAAGGTGATCCTGGGCCGGCCATTGTCCAACATGTTAATGAAAATCATTATGATGTGGTGGTCATCGGAAGCAGGGGACTGAATACATTCCAGGAGATGGTTCTCGGAAGTGTGAGTCATAAAGTGGCGAAGAGGGTCCAATGTCCGGTGTTGATTATTAAATAGGTTTTGTTAAATTTTAATGATGCTTTTTCATAAGAGGCTTATTACGCAATAGGGCCGGTTATTTGAAGGTTCGAATTCAAGATAAATCTTGGTCCGTTACTTAAAAGGTATAGGGTTGGTGGGGAAATAACTCGCTTTCCTATGGTGGAACAGTGAGCTTCCTCGCTCGTTTCACTCCTGAACTGACTCCCTAAAATTGGACACGTTCCTTAAACTTATCACGCCGATTCTTGAAACTGGGTTCGATAAGAAACGGGGCTCATTCTGAGCTTTGATTTGATACGTTTATGGTTATAGTAATGGATGTATTCCTCT
>NZ_JBQQCN010000032.1:0-51142 GCF_052246795.1 Halobacillus sp. K22
GATCTCACCTAGTTCCTTCTCCCATGGGAGTCTCGCCATTTCCCCACCAACCCAGCCACAGGAGAATAACGGGCCCTTCCAGAAGAGAGAATCCTCGCCTTCTTAACTGGCCTTAAATGCTTCTATGCCAGGCTATTACAGATCTTTATAGCATGAAAATAGTCTCATATGCTCATTTTGTGCATCAAGAAGATATCTTAAGTGGTTTCGGGTTGCTGGTTTGGCAAGGGCCGGAGGGGGACGATGTAGACTCCTGCGGGATGAACATGATCGGTGAGATCCCGCAGGGCTGTTAAGCCCGAGGAAGCTCACCACATGCCCGCGGAAAGCGAAATCGTCCCCCGCAGGACCTAATTCTCACAAAAGTCTCGAAACTGAGTCTTAAACAAACCGGAGCTTAACCTTAAAATCACCACAGAAGTCTAACAGAGCCTTTTATAAAAAGAAAATATGCTCGGCATGGACTGTTTCTTCAATCCTGAGAATACCAAACGAGTAATAAGGCAGCTTCCGTTTATCGGTTACAGACCCTGGATTAAACAACATGACTTTGTTCATATATCGAGTCACAGGCAGGTGAGAATGACCAAAAATAATGATATCCACTTCCTCATCTTTAAACCCTTCCAGCGCCCTCTTCTCCGTCGTTTTCTTCTCCCCATGCCCGTGAATGATACCAATTCGAAAACCATTCAACTCGATTGTCTGCTTATAAGGAAAAACGGATTGAATATCCTCCCCGTCTACGTTTCCATAAACGCCATACACAGGCGGTCCATATGCCTTTAGTTCTTCCACAACTTCCTTCGTCTGCCAGTCCCCCGCATGGATGATTGCGTCAGCTGAAGATAGTTCCTGAACGAACCTCTCCGGCAGAGATGCCCCTTTTTTGGGCATATGGGTATCTGATAGTACCACTATTTTCATGATGACGTCCTCCTTCTTCTTTATTTCTACCCGCTTATTAAAACTATGAGATAAAAAAATCCCCCTTGCTCCGTTAGAGCGCAAGGGGAATGTGTTTACTGAATCGGTGTTTTATTTGGTGTGCCGGCTTTACGCGGGTATTTCTTCGGTGTTTTCCGGCGTTTTTCGATAATCGCAATATTCCTTTCACTATCCTCTTCCGGGAGGGTAAACGTATGCACGTTTTCCACCTCTCCCCCGACCGTTTGGATAGCAACTGCTGCATCTTCCATTTCATCGGCAAGGTTAGGTCCTTTCATAGCCATGAAATGACCCCCTTTTGCGGTAAGAGGCAGGCATAATTCACTCAGTACGGACATTCGAGCGACGGCGCGAGCCATGACCAGGTCATATCCTTCGCGAAATTTAGCGTTTTTACCAAAGTTTTCGGCACGATCATGGTAAAAGGCCACGTCATCAAAGCCTAATTCGTGGGCTAAGTGATTCAAAAAGGTAATCCGCTTTTTTAACGAATCGACAATCGTTACTTTCAAGTGCGGAAACACAATTTTAAGCGGCAGACTTGGAAACCCTGCCCCGGCTCCAACATCACAAATCTTCAAAGGCTGGGTGAAATCATAATAAAACGAAGCGGTCAAAGAGTCATAGAAGTGCTTAAGATACACACCTTCCTTATCCGTAATCGCTGTGAGATTCATTTTTTCATTCCATTCCACAAGAATTTCGAAGTACTTATGGAACTGCTGCTGTTGCTGCTCGCTTAATTCAATACCCTGGTTCTTAAGCGATTCTAGAAAGGTGTTAATATCCATGCTTCCATCCTTTCGTTTTATTCACCCGATACGCGAGCGATTTTTCCTTGTTCGATATAAACAAGTAATATAGATACATCGGCCGGATTTACTCCGGATACACGCGAAGCCTGCCCCACAGATAACGGTCTGACTTCTTTAAGACGGTCGCGGGCTTCTGTTGCAAGTCCGTGAATATCATCGTAATCGATATTTTCAGGAATTTTCTTCGTTTCCATCTTCTTCATACGTTCGATTTGCTCGAGCGCTTTTTTAATATACCCGCTATATTTGACTTGGATTTCTACTTGTTCCTTCACATCTTCTGGTAATGAAACCTCACTAGGGGTTAAACGCTCCAGGTGACTGTATTTCATTTCAGGACGCTTCAGTAAATCAAGGGCGCGTACCGCTTCCTTCAAGCGAGTACCTCCCGCTTCCTCAATCACCGCCTGTACTTCGTCTGTGTCCTTCAGGATCACTTTATCTAAGCGAGCTTTCTCCTCTTCGATCCGCTGCTTTTTCTCAAGGAACCGCTGATAGCGCTCTTCAGGAATTAAGCCGAGTTCGTATCCTTTTTCCAGCAGACGTATATCCGCATTGTCATGGCGAAGCATTAGACGGAATTCTGCACGTGAAGTAAGGAGACGATAAGGTTCGTCCGTGCCTTTTGTCACGAGGTCATCGATCATAACGCCGATGTAACCTTCTGAGCGGTCGAGAATTAATGTCTCGAGATCCAGTGCTTTCGCCGCTGCGTTAATCCCTGCCATTAGACCTTGACCAGCTGCTTCTTCATAGCCGGATGTTCCGTTTAATTGGCCTGCGGTAAACAGTCCGGAAATTTGCTTCGTTTCCATTGTCGGCCATAGTTGAGTAGGTACGATCGAGTCGTATTCAATGGCATAGCCTGCCCGCATGATTTCAGCATTTTCAAGGCCTGGCACGGTTCTCATCATTTCGTTCTGAACATATTCAGGCAGCGAAGTAGAAAGACCTTGCACGTAAACTTCTTCCGTGTCGCGTCCTTCTGGTTCCAGGAAAATCTGGTGCCTTGGTTTATCATTAAAGCGTACAATTTTATCTTCAATCGACGGACAATAACGAGGCCCGGTACCACGTACCGCTCCTGAATACATCGCGGACAAGGTTAAATTATCATCAATGATTTTGTGTGTTTCTTCATTGGTGTAAGTCAGCCAGCAAGGAATTTGATCCGTAATGAACTCTGTCGTTTCATATGAAAAGGATCTTGGTTCCTCTTCACCCGGCTGGATTTCCGTTTTGGAATAATCAACCGTGTGGCTGTTCACCCGCATCGGTGTACCCGTTTTAAAGCGGACCATGTTAATTCCCAGTTCCTCAAGCTGCTCGGAAAGAGAAACCGTAGAACGCTGGTTATTAGGACCGCTCTCATAGGAGAGGTCTCCAATCAGGACACGTCCACGCATGAACGTTCCCGTCGTTACGATCACCGTTGGAGCATAGTAAGCGGCTTTCGTTTCCGTAACGACTCCTTTGATTTCGTTGTCCTCGACAAGCAACTTCTCGACCATTCCCTGTCTAAGCGTCAAGTTTTCCTGATTTTCTAGAATCCTCTTCATTTCTTTAATATAAAGTGGTTTATCTGCCTGAGCTCTCAGTGCTCGTACAGCAGGACCTTTTCTTGTATTAAGCAGACGCATTTGAATGTGCGTTTTATCAATTACTTTCCCCATAGCGCCGCCCAGTGCATCGACTTCACGGACTACGATACCTTTCGCCGGTCCGCCGATCGAAGGGTTACACGGCATGAAAGCGACCAGATCAAGGTTGAGAGTAAGCATTAACGTTTTTGCGCCTCTGCGGGCTGCAGCAAGACCTGCTTCTACCCCTGCATGACCGGCACCGATTACAATTACGTCATAATGCCCAGCATCATAAGTCATTTATTGTCTCTCCTTTGTTGTTGTTTATTTCCCTAAGCAAAATTGTGAAAACAACTGATCGATCAAGCTTTCGTGTACGGTATCTCCGATAATTTCCCCAAGGATTTCCCAGGTTCTCGTTACATCTATTTGGACCACATCAAGCGGTACGCCCATTTCCATACCGTTTTGTGCGTCTTCCAGTGCTTGCTTTGCCTGCTTGAGCAATTGCACGTGGCGTACGTTAGACACGTAAGTCATATCACCCGCATCCAGTTCTCCTTCAAAGAAGGTATCTGCAATCGCATTTTCAAGCTGATCAATGCCTTCTTCATGAATTAAAGAAGTAGAGATAACGGGATGTTCACCCGCAAGTTCTCTCACCTGATCGATATCTAATTTTGGTTCTAAATCCATCTTATTGACAATCACAATAATATTCATGTCATCAATGGCTTCAAATAGCTGCTTGTCTTCTTCATTCAGCTCATCCCCATAGTTTAACACAAGAAGGATGAGATCGGCTTCCTGCAATACTTGTCTTGATCGTTCGACACCGATTCTTTCAACGATATCTTCGGTTTCCCGAATACCAGCCGTGTCGATCAGACGAAGCGGTACACCTCGGACATTGACATATTCCTCAATCACATCCCGAGTCGTTCCCGGCACTTCCGTTACAATAGCTTTATTTTCGTGTACCAATGTGTTCATTAAAGACGATTTTCCGACATTAGGCCGGCCGATAATAGCCGTTCCTAAGCCTTCTCGTAAAATTTTTCCCTGGCGGGCGGTCTGAAGAAGATTCGAAACTTCTGCATGAACTTCTTTCGTCTTTTGTTCCATCATTTCATGCGACATTTCTTCGACATCGTCATATTCAGGATAATCAATATTTACTTCGACATGTGCCAAAGTTTCTAAAAGCTTCTGCCTCAGATCTTGAATGAGATTAGACAGGCGTCCGTCCATTTGCTTTAAAGCTACATTCATAGCCCTGTCCGTTTTCGCACGAATCAGGTCCATAACAGCTTCTGCCTGAGACAAATCGATTCTGCCATTTAAGAACGCGCGCTTCGTAAACTCACCCGGCTCTGCAAGTCGACCTCCACTTGCTAAGACGATTTCAAGGACACGATTCACGGAAACGAGACCGCCGTGGCAGTTAATTTCAACGATATCTTCCCTTGTAAAGGTCTTAGGCGCACGCATAACGGAGACCATTACTTCTTCTGCGGTCTCTCCCGTATCAGGATCAATTATTTTACCGTAATGCATCGTGTGGGAGTCGACTTCGTTTAAATCCTTTCCGCGAAATAACTCTCCAGCTATAGAGACAGCTTGCGGACCACTAAGTCGAACGATTGCTATAGCACCTTCTCCCATAGGGGTAGATATGGCAGTTATCGTATCTGTTTCCACACGCGCTCACCTCCTAATGTTTCTATTTTATATTTATCCACAACGTAGAATTAATTGTAGTCACTAACTTAATAGAATATCACATCAGCCCGTTAATTGAAAAGATATCAACAACCTATTACCGGATCTTTCTCTTTAATCCCATTATCCACATGTGTATAACTCATTATTCAAGACGTACTGTTAAATATTCGTGTTGAGTATTACAGATAAGCTCCCGTTTCTGTAATACTCAGTTTCGAGATAATTGGGCCCGTTACATTAAATTGAGAAGGGCTGGTGGGGAAATAACTCGCTTTCCTATGGGGAAACGGTGAGCTTCCTCGCTCGTTTCACTCCCTGCGGGATCTCGCCTAGTCCCTTCTCCCATGGGAGTCTCGCTATTTCCCCACCAACCCACCCACAGGAGAATAACGGACCCTTCTTTAGAAGTGCAACTGTTGGTTCTAAATCCTGCTGTAAGAGGGCTTTTCGACAAAACCTCACGAGAAACTAAAGCTCACACCACGTTTTACACGCTTTCTATATAAGAGGTATTCCCTATCATTTCGTGTCTCTTATTTCAGCAAGGTCCGTAGGGGGACGATGAAGACTCCCGTGGGATGAACATGATCGGTGAGACCCCGGAGAGCGTAGCTCGAGGAGGCTCAGCACATGCCCACGGAAAGCGAATCGTCCCCCGCAGGACCTACACTGTTACCCGATATCTCGCATATTCAACTAACCGGCCCTTTAGTTGAAAGAGTCTAATCAACACTAACACCCCAAAGAACCATTCTATAATACTGGATTTGCGTAAAAAATCCCATAAAAAAACTTCTGCCAACAATTATTGGCAGAAGTTTTTAGTTAACATCTAACTTCTTCAGGAAGGACGAATAACCACGTGTCTTCGCGGATCATTTCCATCAGAATCTGTTACGACTTTTTTATGGTTTTGAAGAGCCGAATGAATAATCTTCCGTTCATAGGAAGGCATAGGCTCAAGCTTGACTTCTTTACCGGTAGAAACCGCCTTTTCCGCTAATCGCTTAGCCAGAGTTTCAAGCGTTTCTTTTCGTCTTGCCCGGTAACCTTCTGCATCAAGCATAACGTTATAGAACTGATCGGATTCCCGATTAACGGCGAGCTGAGTTAAATATTGCAATGAATTTAAGGTTTGTCCGCGTTTTCCAATGAGCATGGCGATCTTATCACCTTCAAGCTGCATGGCAATATCACGGTCTTTAACTTCTGTTTTCACTTGTACAGGAGCACCCATTTGCTTTGCTACTTCCATGATGAATAATTCGGCATCCTGCACTGGATCTTTTTGAATAGATACTTTTACGATTGCCGGTTTTGAACCAAAACCAAGAAATCCTTTTTTACCTTCATCAATGACATCTACATGAACTTGGTCCTTCGATGTTTGTAATTGTTCTAGTGCTGATTGGACCGCTTCATCAACTGTGGTTCCAGTAGCAGTTATTTGCTTCACTCACCTGCTCCTCCCGTCGCATCTTTCATCATTGGCTTACGAATAAAAATGGTCTGAAGAATCATTACGATGTTACCTACAATCCAATAGATGGCCAGGGCTGATGGGAAGAAGAATGCAAATGTACCGATCATTAGCGGCATGATGTAAATCATCATCTGCATTTGCGGGTTTTGAGCTGCTGCTCCTCCCGCCATCATCAGCTTCTGCTGCAGGAATGTGGTAGCTGCTGTAAGAATCGCAAGGAATGGATCAGATTGTCCTAATTCCATCCATAGAAAACTGTGAGTTTGAATCTCAGATGTTCTCATAATAGCATGATAGAAACCAATCAATATCGGCATTTGCACAATAATAGGCAGACAGCCTGCCAATGGATTAACTCCATTTTTCTGGAAAAGCTGCATCGTTTCCTGCTGAAGTTTTTGCTGGGTCTGTGCATCTTTAGAAGAATATTTTTCTCGTAATTCTTTAAGTTCCGGCTGAATTTCCTGCATAGCTTTTGAACTTTTTAACTGTTTAAC
The DNA here is from genome assembly GCF_052246795.1 of Halobacillus sp. K22. Lineage (NCBI taxonomy): Bacteria > Bacillati > Bacillota > Bacilli > Caryophanales > Bacillaceae > Halobacillus > Halobacillus sp. K22. The sequence goes on from NZ_JBQQCN010000032.1 coordinate 7,052, forward strand.
GTTTAACGGCAGTAACAATACTCGGATAATAATGGTTACGATTACAATCGCCAATCCAAAACTTCCGTTTGTCAGATCCGCAAAATACAAGAGCGTTTTAGATAATGGAAAAACAATATATTCGTTCCAGAATCCTGTACTATCCTCGGTGATATCCTGATTGACCTGGGTACACCCGGATAAGAACGTAAGCACACCTGCCATGGCAAGCAATGCTATTACTTTGTTACGCAACGTTCCTTCCTCCTTACTGAATCCCTCTGGCTATTCATTTAAAATTAATTTTCTGTCCATACATCAGTGTAGCATTATTTCATAGAATAATTCTATAAGATGATGTCTTAATTTTTCTTATTCAATAGCTTTGACCTTGATAGAACATGGATCAAGCTTTTTTTCGTTTCATGAAAGTTCATATTATTAGTTGGTTTTCTAGCAATAATTACAAAGTCATATTGAGGATGGATTTGGTCTTCCAGTTCGTGAAAGGCTTGTCTTAAATAACGTTTCACCTGGTTACGCACCACTGCAGGTCCAATCCTCTTGCTGACAGAGAGGCCAATTCGAAAATGAGCCTGGTCTTCTTTTTTCCAATAGTAAAGGACGAGTTGCCGGTTCGCGAACGACTGACCGCGCTGAAATACTTTTTGGAATTCTTCATTCTTTTTAATTCGGTATTCTTTCTTCATAGAACTCCCTCCAAAAATAAAAAGCGCTGAATGCCACTTAGACTTTCACGCCCTGAACATTAGAAAAGCGCAGTGGATCTCATAGAAGAGACCCGCTCCGCAAGACAATCTTAACTAGAAAAAAAGACCACTGAGTGTTTTCAGTGGCCTAGGCTGATAAAACTTTTCTTCCTTTACGACGGCGACGAGCAATTACTTTACGGCCGTTTGGGCTGCTCATGCGCGTACGGAAGCCGTGTACTTTTTTGCGCTTACGATTATTTGGTTGAAATGTGCGTTTCATTATATATACACCTCCTGAGGAATAATTCCATAACTTACTTCTAAAAGGCAGTCCCAATAATTATAATCAACGAACCTCATTTCTGTCAATGTCCTTTTCATTCAATCCTTCCAGATCGACTTAAACTCCATCCGTTATATAACAGTTTGTGTACTATAACACCTCGTTGATTTTTTGATCGAAATAAGCGAAAATAAAATACATTCAGCGAACATCCACAGGCTGTGTGTATATTTTTTTCGACTCCACCTGACTGTCCACACCAAATATCGACAAGGTATTCACAAAATATAGTGTTGTGGATAGCATCTGTCTACAAGGTGTGGTAATTGTGGATAAGTTCCTCTAAATCATTGCAACTCTAGTTTTTATTTGGTATTATATTTGTGTTTAAGCGTGAATGACTTCTAAGTGTCTAAAATCTTTTCCACAGATTGTGGATAACGTGTGGACATTTATTAACACGGCTGTATATGCTTTTATGCACAGGAATGTGGATAGTGAAAATAACTTTCTATAAGTCTTGTATGTCGCAAATCTCGCATCCACATTTAATTTAGAAGTTTTCTAACGATAAAGAGTATACAAAACTTATACAACTACCTTTCGATCCTTTTGCTACGTTCGAAAAAGAGAACGAAAGGTTTTTTTGTTTTCCATTTATAGAGAAAGGGGTGAAACAATTTGGAGAACATACACGAACTTTGGAATAACACCTTGGAGCACATTAAAGAAAAAATTAGTAAGCCGAGCTTTGAAACTTGGCTGAAGGCTACCAAAGCTGATTCTCTTAGTGAAAATACCCTGACGATTGTAGCTCCGAATGAGTTTGCCAGAGACTGGCTTGAGAACCAATATGAGGGATTGATTACGGAAACGCTCTATGAAGTGACAGGAGCGGAATTAGATACAAGATTTATTATTCCGGAGACAAAAGAAGAAGCGATGGATGACGTGAAGCTTTCATCCAAGAAGGTTCCTGATGTGAAAAACAACGGGAATGAAGAGACACCGCAAAGTATGCTGAATTCAAAGTACACGTTTGATACATTTGTTATCGGTTCCGGAAACCGCTTCGCCCATGCAGCATCCCTTGCTGTGGCTGAAGCACCGGCTAAAGCTTACAATCCGCTGTTTATCTATGGTGGGGTCGGACTGGGAAAAACACACCTGATGCATGCGATTGGCCATTATGTCCTGGACCATAATCCGAATGCTAAAGTCGTTTATTTGTCGTCTGAAAAGTTTACGAATGAATTTATTAATTCGATTCGAGACAATAAAGCCGTCAACTTCCGAAATAAATACCGCAGTGTAGATGTACTTTTAATCGATGACATCCAGTTTCTTGCAGGTAAAGAACAGACTCAGGAAGAGTTCTTCCATACGTTTAATACACTTCATGAAGAAAGCAAGCAGATCGTGATCTCCAGTGACCGGCCGCCTAAAGAGATTCCAACCCTTGAAGATCGGTTACGCTCTCGCTTTGAATGGGGGTTAATTACGGATATTACGCCGCCGGATTTAGAAACACGAATTGCCATTCTGCGAAAGAAAGCGAAAGCAGAAGGGCTGGATATTCCAAACGAGGTCATGCTCTACATCGCGAACCAAATCGATACAAACATTCGAGAGCTTGAGGGAGCTCTTATTCGCGTGGTGGCTTATTCGTCTTTAATTAATCGGGACATTAATGCTTCTCTTGCAGCTGAAGCGTTGAAGGATATCATTCCAAGCTCTAAGCCTAAAGTGATTACGATTAATGCGATTCAGGAAATGGTTGGAGAGAAATATAATGTGAGATTAGAAGATTTCCCAGCCAAGAAACGTACCAAAACGATTGCTTTTCCACGTCAAATCGCTATGTATCTATCAAGAGAGTTAACTGACTTTTCTTTACCGAAGATAGGTGAAGAATTTGGTGGCCGTGATCACACAACGGTCATCCATGCCCACGAAAAGATTTCTAAAATGGTAGCAGCCGATCAACAGCTCCAAAAAGAACTTGATGAAATAAAAGAGCAGCTGAAGACCTAGGTGGATAATGTGAATAACGGTACCACGTTCATCAACAACTTATACACATGTGGATAACCTTGTTTTGTTTGGGTTGAACTCCGTTATCCACAAATCCACAGCGCATACTATTACTATTACGGTTATTAAGAAAAAAAATATATATAATATAGGTTCACTAGGAGGAAGGTATTCATGAAATTTATAATTCAGCGGGAGCAGTTGATGGAGAGCGTTCAAGATGTGATGAAAGCTATTTCATCCAGAACGACGATCCCTATTTTGACCGGAATGAAATTGGAAGTTAGTGAAGAGGGCGTAAAACTGACTGGAAGTGATTCAGATATTTCAATTGAATCTTTTATTCCACAAGAAGAAGACGGGATCGTTTATGTAGAGAATATTGACCCGGGAAGTATCGTTCTACAAGCTAAATATTTTCCTGATATCGTTCGTAAACTACCCCAAAATACCGTAGAAATCGAAAGTGACAACCACAGAAATGTCACGATTCGTTCAGGTAATGCTGAATTCCATTTGAATGGCCAGGATCCTGAAGAATATCCGCAGCTTCCTCAGTTACATACCGAGGATAGCTTTGAACTGCCCATTGACCTTTTAAAGAATTTAATTCGTCAAACTGTATTTGCCGTTTCTACTTCCGAAACTAGACCAATTTTGACGGGTGTTCATGTGCGTATGGAAAATGGAGAACTCGAATTTATCGCAACGGACAGCCACCGTCTGGCATCCAGGAAAATTCCACTGGACCAGCCAGAGGGCAAAAATCTGCCTCCTGTTGTCATTCCGGGTAAAAGTTTGACGGAACTCAATAAAATTCTTGATGATTCAGAAGATACGATTGAAGTAAGTGTCACAGAGAACCAGGTATTGTTCCGGACCAAGCACTTGTACTTCCTGTCCCGTCTTCTGGAAGGAAATTATCCAGAGACTTCACGTTTAATTCCTGAACAAAGTAAAACAATCGTGAAAATCGACACGAAAGAATTACTTCAGTCTGTGGATAGGGCGTCCCTTTTAGCTAAAGAAAATCGTAATAACGTCGTTCGTTTAGTTACTAAAGAAAACAACCACCTTGAAATCACAGGTAACTCCCCTGAAGTAGGAAATGTGGTTGAAGAAGTTACAGCTGATGAAGTAAACGGAGAAGACCTAAAGATTTCTTTTAGTGCGAAATACATGATGGATGCTTTAAAAGCTGTAGATTATGATCAAGTAAAAGTAGAATTCACAGGAGCGATGCGCCCCTTCTTGATCCGTCCAGTAGATGACGAACAAATTCTTCAGCTGATCCTGCCTGTCAGAACCTACTGATTTATAAAAAACGTGTTAGTATAAAAGATATGCCAGATATTCGAATCTAGTACTAGTTTATAAGAGGCGCTGTTATGAAAATCATAGCGGTGCCTCTTTTTTGTGCAGAGCCCCTGAGACTGAATAAATCTCTTGGACTTTTCTTATACCTTTATCTTTAGTAAAATAAAATAAGGTGAATTCATGGAATAGGGTGAATGATATGAGCGAACGTATTGAAATATCCACGGAATATATCACGCTTGGACAATTTCTAAAATTATCCAACGTTGTGGAATCTGGTGGAATGGTTAAATTATTCCTTAAAGAATTTGAAGTTTTTGTAAATGGAGAGTTGGAAAACCGCCGCGGGCGCAAGCTTTACCTGGGAGATACAGTAGAAATAGAAGAGTTTGGCAGCTTCACGGTTGTACGTGAAGAATAAGGTGAAAAGAAACTGACTTATGTATATTCATGAGTTGTCGTTGCGGTCGTTTCGAAATTATGATCAATTGTCCCTGACATTCGATCATAAGATAAATGTCATTATTGGTGAAAACGCCCAGGGAAAAACCAATTTGATGGAAGCGATCTATGCTTTAGCCTTTACAAAATCGCATCGGACCCCGAGGGATAAAGAATTAATACAATGGGATGCCGAGTATGGTAAAATAAAAGGGAGTATATTTAAACGGAATCGCCGTTTTCCTCTTGAGATTGTCATTTCGACCAAAGGGAAAAAAGCGAAATTAAATCATATTGAACAAAAGCGCCTCAGCGACTACATAGGTGCTTTGAATGTAGTTATGTTTGCACCTGAGGATCTTAACCTGGTCAAAGGAAGCCCTCAGGTGCGTCGTCGGTTTATCGACATGGAAATCGGCCAAATTCAACCAACTTATATCTATCATTTAGGACAATATCAGAAGGTTCTTCGTCAGCGTAATCACCTGCTGAAAGATTTGCAGCGTAAGCCTCACGCTGATCGGACGATGCTTGGCGTATTGACGGATCAATTGATGGAGCATGCAGCGACGATTGTTGATCGAAGGTTTAAGTTTATGCAGCTGCTCCGTTCATGGGCGACTCCCATCCATGAAGGAATCAGCCGAAAGCTTGAAAAACTTGATATTTCTTATAATGCAAGTGTCAAAGTATCAGAGGATATGAATTTGGACACAATAAAGAAAATATACATGGAAAAATTTTCAGAAATTGAAACAAAGGAAATTGAAAGGGGAACTACGCTTGCAGGTCCTCACCGGGATGATCTTATATTTTATGTGAATGGAAAAGATGTTCAGACCTATGGTTCCCAGGGCCAGCAGAGAACCACCGCCCTGTCTTTGAAACTCGCAGAAATTGAACTCATTCATAGTGAAGTGGGCGAGTACCCCATTCTTCTGTTGGACGATGTGCTCAGCGAACTGGACGATTACCGGCAGTCACATCTGCTTCATACCATCCAGGGGAAAGTTCAAACCTTTGTTTCAACGACTAGTATAGATGGAATTGAGCATGAAGCTTTGGAGCACGCAGAAATCTTTCATGTTAAAGAAGGAACGATCGAAGTAGAGAAATGAGGTGGCAAATTGTTCATTCATATCGGTGACGATCACGTCATCCAATCGAAAGATGTGGTAGCGATTATCGATCACAGTTTGATGACGTCGTCCTCTATTATCGAGGAAATGATTTTTAATCAGCGAAAAAACAGACGCGTGGTGGAAACAGAAGAAGACCATGTAAAAGCCATCGTCATTACCAATGATTATATATATTTCAGCCCGCTATCCGTTTTCACTCTGAAGAAGAGGGCCAATATGAAGACCACGTTAAATAAACTGGAAGACTTCTCTGAAGAGTCAGGTGGGTAAGAGGAGATCATCCGTAAGATAGTTTATAAGTAAAACCACTTGAGAAATGTAGGTGAGTACCATGAAGGAAGACATAATTCAAAAAGAATCCTATGATGAGAGCCAGATACAGGTACTGGAAGGGCTAGAAGCTGTTCGTAAACGCCCGGGCATGTATATTGGCTCGACGAATGAAAAAGGACTGCACCACCTTGTATGGGAAATTGTAGATAACAGTATTGACGAAGCGATGGCTGGTCATTGTGATCAAATTCAAGTGATCATCGAAAAAGATAATAGCATCTCCGTGACAGACAACGGCCGCGGAATTCCAGTTGGTATCCAGGAGAAAACCGGAAGGCCGGCAGTCGAAGTCATTATGACGGTTCTTCACGCTGGAGGAAAATTTGGTGGCGGAGGCTATAAAGTTTCTGGAGGACTTCACGGAGTTGGAGCCTCAGTTGTGAATGCTTTGTCTTCAACGCTTGAAGTATTCGTCCACCGCGATGGCAAGATTCACTACCAGGCTTTCCACCGGGGAGTGCCGGAAGAAGATTTAAAAGTCATCGGTGATACGGAAATCACTGGAACCCGTATTCAGTTTAAACCAGACGAAGAAATTTTCTCGGAGACTACTGAATATAATTTTGAAACACTGGCTACTCGTACACGAGAGCTTGCTTTTCTTAATCGCGGTTTAACGATTTCGATTGAAGATAAACGTACAGATGAAGAGCCGGTAAGCTATTATTATGAGGGCGGTATTCGCTCTTATGTCGAGCATTTGAACCGTACGAGAGAAGTGCTCCACGAGCCATTTTTCATAGAGAGTGAACAGGATGACATTTCTATTGAAATTGCTCTTCAGTATAATGATGGCTTCGCGAGCAATCTTTATTCATATGCGAATAACATTCATACCTACGAAGGCGGAACCCACGAATCCGGATTTAAGACTGGACTTACTCGTGTGATTAATGATTACGCCCGTAAAAATAATATGTTTAAAGAGACGGATCCGAACTTAACCGGAGATGATGTCCGTGAAGGATTGACGGCTATTATTTCGATTAAGCACCCCGATCCTCAATTTGAAGGACAGACCAAGACGAAGCTTGGAAACAGTGAAGCGCGTACGGTTACCGATGCGCTATTCTCAGAAGGCTTCTCCAAATTCCTGTTTGAAAATCCAAACATGGCAAGAATTGTAGTGGAAAAAGGTCTAATGGCTTCGAGAGCCCGTATGGCTGCGAAGAAAGCACGTGAGCTTACTCGCCGTAAAAATGCGCTTGAAGTTTCCAACCTTCCTGGTAAATTAGCGGACTGTTCGTCTAAAGACCCCAGTATTTCAGAGATCTACGTGGTTGAGGGTGACTCAGCAGGGGGTTCTGCCAAGCAGGGACGTGACCGGCATTTCCAGGCGATTCTTCCTCTTCGCGGTAAAATTATTAACGTAGAGAAAGCTCGCTTAGATAAAATCCTTTCGAATAATGAAGTCCGTGCGATTATCACAGCGCTCGGTACAGGAATCGGAGAGGATTTCGATATTTCAAAAGCCCGCTACCACAAAATCGTAATTATGACGGATGCTGATGTGGATGGAGCTCATATTCGAACGCTTCTTCTAACCTTCTTTTACCGTTATATGCGTCCTTTGATTGAGAATGGCTATATCTATATTGCCCAGCCGCCTCTTTATAAAATTCAGCAGGGCAAAGCCGTTTATTATACGTATAGTGATAAGCAGCTTGATACAATGCTTGCTGAACTTCCAAACTCACCAAAACCAGGCGTTCAGCGTTACAAAGGTTTAGGAGAGATGAACCCGGAACAACTTTGGGAAACCACGATGGATCCTGAGACAAGGACGCTTCTGCAGGTGAGTCTCGAAGACGCGATTGGAGCAGATGAAACCTTTGATATTCTTATGGGGGACAAGGTAGAACCACGCCGTAACTTCATTGAGGAAAATGCTCAATATGTCCAGAACCTGGATGTGTAAGAAACAAACGAATGATCGTAACGATAAAAATAGAAACAGTGTAAATGGATGGAGAAAGGCTCTTTAGAGCTTTTCTCCCCTTATAGGTTATTAGGAGGTAAATAGAATGGTGGATCAACCCGAACGCCCACGCGTGCAGGAAATTAATATAAGCCAGGAAATGCGTACATCCTTCCTGGATTATGCCATGAGTGTTATTGTGGCGCGTGCCTTGCCTGACGTCCGTGATGGTTTGAAACCTGTACACCGCCGGATTTTGTATGCGATGCATGATCTAGGCATGCATTCGGATAAAGCTCACAAAAAATCTGCCCGTATTGTCGGGGAAGTTATCGGTAAATATCACCCGCACGGTGATTCGGCTGTGTACGATACGATGGTACGTATGGCTCAAGACTTCAACTATCGTTATATGCTCGTAGACGGACACGGAAACTTTGGTTCTGTAGACGGTGACGCCGCTGCCGCTATGCGTTATACGGAAGCACGAATGTCCAAGATTTCTATGGAGATTTTGCGCGACATCAATAAAGATACGATCGATTATGATGACAACTATGACGGTACGGAGAAGGAGCCTCTTGTCTTACCTGCCAAATTCCCGAACTTACTGGTAAACGGTGGTTCAGGTATCGCGGTAGGGATGGCTACGAATATTCCTCCCCATCAGCTGGGTGAAGTGATTGATGGTGTACTTGCAGTAAGTAAAGATCCAGAGATCACCATTCAGGAATTGATGGAAAACCACATTTACGGTCCAGACTTCCCAACATCTGGAAAAATCCTTGGACTAAGCGGAATTCGAAAAGCTTACGAAACAGGAAAAGGATCCATTACAGTCCGTGCAAATGTTGAAATCGAAGAACAGGCGAATGGGAAAGCCCGCTTAATTGTTACAGAGCTTCCTTATCAGGTGAACAAAGCACGTCTGGTCGAGAAAATAGCAGATCTTGCCCGTGATAAGAAAATAGAGGGCATTACGGATCTCAGGGACGAGTCTGACCGTAATGGTCTTCGTGTCGTAATCGAATTACGGCGGGATGCTAATCCAAATGTGCTGTTGAACAACCTTTACAAGATGACAGCTCTTCAATCCACGTTTGGTATTAATATGCTGGCACTCGTCAACGGCCATCCGAAAGTGTTGAATCTGAAACAGTGCCTGGAATACTACCTGGAGCACCAAAAAGAAGTTATCAAGCGTCGTACCGCTTATGAACTTCGTAAAGCTGAAGCTAGAGCTCATATCCTGGAAGGGCTGCGGATAGCTCTTGATCATCTGGACGAAGTAATTACGCTTATTCGTGAATCACAAACGACTGAGATTGCTAAAAGTGGTTTAATGGAGCGTTATGAGCTGTCAGATCGCCAGGCTCAAGCTATCCTGGATATGCGTCTTCAACGTCTGACTGGTTTAGAACGTGAGAAGATTGAAAGCGAATATCAAGATCTAATGAAGCTGATTGCTGAGTTGAAAGCGATCCTTGCAGACGAAGAAAAGGTTCTTGAGATCATTAGAGAAGAACTCGAGGATGTAAAAGAACGCTTTAATGATGAACGCCGCACTGAAATTGTACTTGGCGGCAGTGACTTCATTGAAGATGAAGACTTGATACCGGAAGAAACAGTCATTGTAACCTTGACGCATCAAGGCTACGTAAAACGCCTCCCTGCAAGTACGTACCGTTCTCAGCGCAGAGGCGGACGTGGTGTACAGGGAATGGGCACACACGAAGAAGACTTTGTGGAGCATCTGCTTTCCACCTCCACGCACAATACGCTGCTTTTCTTCTCCAATAAAGGAAAAGTATATAAAGCTAAAGGATATGAAGTGCCGGAGTTCAGCCGTACGGCTAAAGGGATTCCGATTATTAATATGCTGAATATTGAGCGTGACGAGTGGATTAACGCAGTTATAACCGTTGAAGACTTCGTCGATGACTGGTACCTCCTGTTTACAACACGAAACGGGATCACCAAACGGACGACGCTTTCTCAGTTTGCAAATATCCGCCGCGGCGGTCTTATTGCACTCGGATTGCGGGAAGATGATGAATTAATCTCTGTGAAACTGACTGATGGACAAAAAGACATCATGATAGGTACCAGAAATGGTTACCTTATCCGGTTTAATGAAGAGCAAATCCGTGCGATGGGCCGTACAGCTGCAGGTGTCAAAGGAATCTCGCTTAGAGATGATGACCGGGTCGTATCCATGGAAATTCTGGATGACGACCTGCAGGTGCTAACCGTTACAAGTAAAGGCTATGGAAAACGGACACCGGCAACGGATTACCGTCTTACCAACCGGGGCGGTAAAGGAATTATCACGTGTAACCTTACCGAGAAAAATGGGTATGTTGTCGCTACCCAGGCGGTAAATGGTGAAGAAGATATAATGATCATCACGGAAAGTGGTGTGCTGATCCGGATGCCGCTCGAAAGCATTTCAGAAACTGGACGAAACACCCAGGGGGTCCGGTTGATCCGTCTTGGAGACGGGGAAGAAGTAGCTACGGTAGCACGAGTGGAATCAGAAAAAGAAGAAGAAGAAATCATTGAAGAAGCACTTGAAAAGAACGAGGATAAAGAAACATTGTCAGAGGAAACTCCAGAAGCGGAGGATACACCTGAAGAATAACCCTCGTTTGCTGGGAAATGCCAAGCCGCCTGTCGAATTTACGGCAGGTGGCTTTTTTTTAAGAAATTTTAGGTATTAAAGAAATTTCTAATTGAATCGGTTGAAGTTGCGAACAAACTTTCAGACGGTTCCCCTTTTATCCCGGAGGAATCTGTAGATGATGAGCCGAGCAAAACACAGCTGTCAGGTTCATCCGACCCAAGCCAGTACCTTCCCTTTCAAGACCAGTATTTACAGGCAGTTCAATTCTATAAGAAATGGTTTTCGGATTGGCGGGCAGGAGCATCTATTGATATAAAAGCCATACGTGAAGTAATGGTTCCCTTATTAGAAAATGCTACCCAGGAGAAGCGGGAGGTTTTCAGGCTGCATAACTATTCTACAAGCTGGGATTACCTTTATCACCATAGTGTAGCGATGAGCGTTATGGGAGGGTATCTAGCTTATAAAATGGACTATGAATACGGTGAGTGGATTCAAGTAGGACTTGCAGGGTTACTCAGTGATGCAGGAATGGTCAAGGTGGATCAACGTGTCATAGAAAAAGATGGGCCACTTACTGAACGGGAATTTGAACAGATTAAACTCCATCCGGCCCGTTCTTACCGCATGGTGGAAAACATTCAGGCGTTGAGCCGCCCGGCCAAGCTTGCTATTTTACAGCATCATGAGCGGTTAGACGGAACGGGTTATCCTCTTAGACTTAACCATGCTAAAATTCATCCATATAGTCAGCTCATCGCGGTTAGTGATATGTACCATGCCATGTCTTCAGAACGTGTGTACCTCCCTAAGCATTCGCCTTTTAAAGTCCTCGAAGAAGTGCTTAAGGAACAGTTCGGGCGTTATGATCCTACTGTCATTCAAGTGTTAGTCAAAGAAATGACCAATTATTCAACAGGTACGAAGGTAAGGCTGTCCAGCAACCAACGGGCGGAGATTGTCTTTGTAGACCATACCCATCATACAAGACCTATGATTCGCTTAGAGGAAGATGGAGAAATTTTTCACTTAAAAGAATATATGCACCTACATATAGAAGAGATTTTGGAGTAATAAAAGACCAGCTGATATCAACGAACAGATGTCAGCTGGTCTTTTAACCAGTCGGAGATTAACATAGGAATCTGTTCACTTGCGCTTTTTAAAAATTCGATGATAAATACATAGTCTTCCCGGTCCCTCATTTGCTGCATCTCTCCCCACCATTCTCCCTCGTATCGCACTAACATACTTAAGTTATAGAGTACGGCAAAGTAAGCGAGCAGCGGCGGCCAGGGTTCATCTGCCGGCGTACTTTCCAAATCTTTAAATGCATAAATGGGAGCCATAGCTTCTAAGGGACGTAATAATTCATCCATGGATATTTTTTCTTTTGACGATGTAAATTGAAAAAGGTGGTTCGCCGCATGAGGAAATAATCCATGGGGCTGGACTCGAATATCATCTTCTAAAAATCGGTAGTGCTGCTTCTTTCTTTTTCTGGTAGACAATCCGTGAGCTAAAACCTTGGCTGTAGCCGGATAACCTGGATCTACCGTTAGAAGGCAGCTCTTTAAGTAATGGTTGAGTCCATAATAGAAAAGGAGCGGCTGAACACTCAGGGGAGTGGACTTTGCAGACGCCCAGTAGTCACTTCCCAAATTCAAACCATATATAAATCGTTCAGCGTTCTGATAAGCATGGTGAGAAGCTTTGGGATTATTTGTGTTTTCATAACAAGCCAGTAAAAACGGTCTGGTGTGAGCGGTAACTTGTAAATAATTTAGAATGGTATCTTCTTTAAGCATGGGGGGTGCTTCTCCTTTCATCACGTTCAACCTCATTTTGCAAGCGAATCAGAAAGCGCTTAAATAATATCGTACACAGTTAAAGCGACTGTAAAGCAGTCCCGACAGGGGATTTATGGGATTTTTTTATGGTTGAAAAAGCACAGTCATTGTCGTATTGTAAATAACAATAAGAAAGTATTTTAAATAGTTATCGGTTATTATTCCCCACCTTTACCCAAACTATTTGAATAAAAGGAGAGATCAAGCATGCGTGCAGATAAATTTGAGAAAGAAAGCTTAACGTTCGATGATGTCCTTCTACTGCCTGCCAAGTCCGATGTATTGCCTCGTGACGTTTCATTAGCGACAGAGCTTTCGCCTACCTTAAAGCTGAATATGCCCGTTCTCAGTGCTGGAATGGACACAGTCACAGAAGCAGGACTAGCAATCGGAATGGCAAGACAAGGCGGTCTCGGTGTCATTCACAAAAATATGTCGATCGAAGAGCAGGCTGAGCAGGTCGATCGTGTAAAACGTTCCGAAAGTGGAGTTATCACAAATCCTTTCTTTTTGACCCCTGAACATCAGGTTTTTGATGCGGAGCACCTGATGGGTAAATTTAGAATCTCAGGTGTGCCAATTGTGAATAATCAAGAAGAACAGAAGCTGGTGGGGATCCTTACCAACCGCGATCTGCGTTTCATCGATAACTATTCAATGGCCATCAGTGAAGTGATGACAAGCGAAAATCTGGTAACGGCACCTGTGGGAACTACGTTAGAGGAAGCTGGGAAGATTCTGCAGGAATACAAAATTGAAAAACTTCCATTAGTGGACAACGAAGGCATTCTAAAAGGTCTAATCACTATTAAAGATATTGAAAAAGTTATCGAATTTCCGCTTTCGGCGAAAGATGAACAAGGGCGACTTCTTTGTGCCGCTGCCGTCGGGGTAACAGCAGATGCTATGACAAGGATTGATAAACTTGTTTCTGCGGGAGTGGATGCTTTAGTTATCGATACGGCCCACGGCCATTCCCAGGGTGTAATCGACCAAGTGAAGCGTATTCGAAGCAAGTATCCGTCCGTGAATATTATCGCCGGAAATGTCGGCACAGCAGAAGCAACACGTGAACTGATTGAAGCAGGCGCCGATGTGATCAAAGTAGGCATAGGTCCTGGATCCATTTGTACAACCCGTGTCGTTGCGGGCGTAGGCATTCCGCAAATTACTGCGGTTCACGACTGTGCGATGGAAGCGGAGAAATATAACAAACCTGTTATTGCCGATGGCGGTATTAAATATTCAGGTGAAATTGTAAAATCTCTTGCGGCAGGGGCCCATGCAGTAATGCTTGGAAGTCTTCTGGCGGGCGTGTCAGAAAGTCCGGGAGAAACAGAAATCTTCCAGGGCCGCCGTTTTAAAGTTTACCGTGGAATGGGATCTGTAGGGGCTATGGAATCCGGTTCTAAAGATCGTTACTTCCAAAGTGGTCAGGAATCCAAAAAACTGGTACCAGAGGGAATCGAAGGACGTATGCCGTATAAAGGACCTCTTGCAGATACCCTTCATCAGCTGATGGGCGGTTTGCGATCCGGAATGGGGTATTGCGGAACCCCAACAATCCAGGCGCTGCGTACGGATGCTAAATTCACGAGAATTACCGGAGCTGGCTTGCGCGAAAGCCACCCTCACGATGTTCAAATTACTAAAGAAGCACCGAACTACTCCCTTTGATCTGAATAATTATTTATAGACAGGGACTATTCCCTGTCTATTCTTTTGTTAAACCATGTGATAAAATAACGAAGGTATAATACATAATTTGTAGGTGGAGGTCGAGAAAGTTGAAACAAGTTTTTAAAACATCCCTGGCCGTCATGATGGCCTTTATTTTAAGCATGTCCGCAGTCTTGATGAATCCAGGGAGTACATACGCGGCTACAGTTAATGTAGAAGCGAAATCTGCTATTCTAGTAGATGCTGATTCTGGAAAGATTTTATTTGAGAAAGAGGCAGACCTTACTCTACCTCCAGCTAGTATGACTAAAATGATGACAGAGTACCTCGTTATGGAAGCGATCCAGCAGGGCAGCATCAGCTGGGACACCACTACACAGATCAGCCAATACGCTTATGATATATCTGCAAACGCTGAATTCTCCGGCGTTGGCTTGAAAATGAATAAAGATTACAAAGTAGAAGAACTGTATAAAGCGATGGCTATCAATTCGGATAATGCCACGACCATTGCACTGGCTGAATTGATCGCAGGTACAGAAGCTGAATTTGTTAAAATGATGAATGAAAAGGCTAAGGAATTAGGTCTTCCGGATTATGAATTCGTAAATTCCACTGGCTTGAATAATTCCCACCTGGGAGATAATTACCCGGAGGGAACAGCCCCAGATGCTACTAACATGCTGTCGGCACGATCCGCTGCCCTTCTTGCCTACCACTTGATTAATGATTACCCTGAAGCTTTAGATTATTCCAGTCAGCCTACAGCCGAGTTTGATGGACAGACGATCACAAACTGGAACTGGATGGTGCCTAATATGCCCGGCGCACTCTCACAGTTCGGTTATGAAGGGGTCGATGGTTTAAAAACAGGCTATACAGAACTCGCAGGAAACACATTTACAGGCACAGCTGAACAAAATGGTCAGCGATTTATCGCTGTGGTTATGAAGACCGATTCAAGAGCATCACGTTTCCAGCAGACCGCGAAATTATTTGATTATGGTTTTCAGCAATTCCAGGCACAGACTTTATATAAAGCTGGCTATCAACTGGAAGGTGAATCCGAGATCGAAGTAGCTAAAGGTAAAGAAGACCAGGTAGCTGTAGAGACAAACACCGACCTTCAAACCCTGGTTAAAAACGGGGAAGATGGACAATACTCCATTGAGTATAACCTTTCGGAAGATCAATTGGATGAGGACGGGAAACTAGTGGCCCCTATTGATAAAGGTGCCAAAGTAGGAAGCGCTTCTCTTGTTTACAATGGAGAAGAATCATATGACAATCTATTATCCGAGGACCCAAACTCCGTGGATCTGGTGACTACGGAAGCGGTTGAGAAATCTAGTTGGTTCATGCTGATGTTAGGCGGAGTCGGTGAGTTCTTTAGTGATATTTTCACAGGTGCTGTCGATATGGTAAAAAGTTGGTTCTAACAGTTAATGCCAATTTATTTGGTAGGATTTTAGACTTTTTTGAGTTACAATAGAAAATAAGCAATATAAGATTCACATCATGCAAATGATTGATAATATACAGTCCATTCAGGGAGGAATATAGTATGTCACAAACAGGTACAGATCGCGTAAAACGCGGAATGGCAGAAATGCAAAAAGGCGGCGTCATTATGGACGTTGTAAATGCTGAACAGGCAAAAATAGCTGAAGAAGCGGGAGCTGTAGCCGTAATGGCTCTTGAACGTGTACCAGCTGATATTCGTGCAGCCGGAGGCGTCGCTCGAATGGCGGATCCAAGCATCGTGGAAGACGTTATGAATGCTGTGTCAATTCCAGTCATGGCAAAAGCTCGTATCGGGCACATTACAGAAGCACGTGTACTAGAAGCTTTAGGTGTCGATTATATCGATGAAAGTGAAGTGCTTACGCCGGCGGATGAGGTTTATCACATCAAAAAGGATGATTATACCGTCCCATTCGTGTGTGGCTGCCGTAACCTGGGAGAAGCTACACGCCGTATTCGTGAAGGAGCTTCTATGCTTCGTACCAAAGGAGAACCTGGTACAGGCAACATTGTAGAAGCAGTCAGCCATATGAGACAAGTTCAATCCCAAATTCGTCATCTTCGCGGTTTATCTGAAGATGAAGTGATGGTTTATGCCAAAGATCATGGAGCGCCATTTGATCTTCTTATGGAAATCCGTGAAGCAGGACGTCTTCCTGTCGTAAACTTTGCAGCCGGTGGAATTGCTACACCTTCAGATGCAGCATTAATGATGCAGCTTGGAGCAGACGGTGTATTCGTAGGTTCAGGTATTTTCAAATCCAATGACCCGGAACGCTTTGCTCGTGCGATTGTGGAAGCTACCACACATTATGATGACTATAAATTGATTGGTGAACTTTCCAGAGGACTGGGAACAGCTATGAAGGGCATGGAAATGTCTACTCTGGCGGCTGATCAGCGTATGCAGGACCGCAGTCAATAATAAATTGCAGGCGGACCAGGGGCCAAAGAGTCCCATCCTTGACTGATTTTTCGCTTTATATTCAGACTTATTGAATGATTTAGGATAGATTTAAAGGAGACATGCATCATGACTACAATCGGTGTATTAGGACTTCAAGGAGCTTTTCGTGAGCATGTTCGTTCCATCGAAGCTTCGGGTGCAGAAAGTGTCGTAGTGAAAAAGGTTGAACAGCTTGAGAATGTTGACGGGCTCATCATTCCAGGCGGCGAAAGTACAACCATCAGACGACTTATTGATAAGTACGGATTTCTCGAGCCTCTTCGTGAGTTCGGAAAACGAGGGAAGCCGATTTTCGGTACTTGTGCGGGGCTAATCCTGCTTGCATCAGAAATTGATGGATCGTATGACGTGCATTTAGGACTGATGGATATCAAGGTGCGCCGTAATGCATTCGGAAGGCAGCGAGAAAGCTTTGAGGTGGACCTCGATATCGAAGGCGTGGCTGAAGGATACAATGCTGTATTTATTCGTGCCCCTTATATTGAGGGCGTGGGTGAATCCGGTAAAGTATTAGCCACGTATAACGGCCATATCGTAGCCGCCCAGCAGGATGGTTACCTGGCTTGCTCCTTCCATCCAGAATTAACTACTGATCATCGAATGACTGCTCATTTTGTTAAAATGGTGGAAGAGTCTAAAAAATCACTTGCATTATAATTGAATATCCGCTAGTGTTATTAGACACAATAGCTAATAGATAACGCGATGATAGGAATTAGTAGCATAGTCCTTTTTCTTAAAGAGAGTCAGTGGCTGGTGAGAACTGATGAAAAAGGTATGTGAATCCATCCTTGAGTGTTCGACTGAATAACAGTAAGTCGAACCGGTGCTCACCGTTATGAGTTAAGCCGGAAGATTGATTTTCAATCTTCAACTTGGGTGGTATCGCGGGAAGCATAAACAAGCTCTCGTCCCTTATTTTATAAGGGACGGGGGCTTTTTATATTTATTAAATAAATGAGGAGGATATCCACATGCTGGACATGAAGTACTTACGTCAGAATTTTGAAGAAGTAAAGCAGAAATTGAATAAACGCGGTGAGGACTTATCCGAACTGGATGCCTTTGGAGACTTGGATGAAAGACGCCGAGAGCTTATTCAAGAGACGGAAGAGTTAAAAGCTCGCCGTAATGAGGTCTCTAAAGAAATATCTCAACTGAAAAAGGAAAAGCAGGACGCGGATGACAAGATTAAAGAAATGCGTGAAGTGGGAGACCGAGTCAAGAAGCTGGATGGTGAACTAAAAGAGGTGGAAGAACGATTAGAAACCCTTCTCCTTTCTATTCCTAACATTCCGCATGAAAGTGTACCCGTTGGAGAAGATGAAGAGGATAATGTGGAAGCTAAAAAATGGGGAGATCTGCCAGACTTTAATTTTGAAGCCAAAGCTCACTGGGATGTAGCGACGGAACTTGATATTCTGGACTTCGAACGTGCCGCGAAAGTTACAGGCAGCCGGTTTGTTTTCTATAAAGGACTAGGGGCTCGCCTGGAGCGTGCGCTATTAAATTTCATGATGGATTTACATGCGGACGAACATGGTTATCAGGAAATGCTCCCTCCTCAACTTGTGAATCGTACCTCTATGACTGGGACGGGACAGCTTCCAAAATTCGAAGAGGATGCATTTAAGATTGAAGACTGGGACTATTTTTTAGTGCCAACGGCCGAAGTTCCTGTAACGAACTATCACCGTGAAGAGATTCTATCTAGTGAGAATCTTCCGCAGAAGTTTGTAGCTTTCAGCACCAATTTCCGTTCAGAAGCGGGTTCTGCGGGCCGGGATACAAGAGGTCTGATCCGCCAGCACCAATTTAATAAAGTTGAACTCGTTCAGCTGGCTAAACCAGAAGAGTCTTATCAGGTGTTAGAAGAATTAACGGGCCATGCTGAAAAGGTACTGCAGCTGCTTAAACTTCCATACCGTGTGATGAGCATGTGTACAGGTGATCTTGGGTTCACAGCTGCTAAAAAATACGATATTGAAGTATGGATTCCAAGCTATGGAACGTACCGTGAGATCAGTTCTTGTTCTAATTTTGAAGACTTCCAGGCTCGCCGCGCAGGCATCCGCTTCCGCCGTGAAGAGAAAGGCAAGCCGGAATTCGTGCATACCTTAAATGGATCAGGGCTGGCCCTGGGACGTACGGTTGCTGCGATTCTTGAGAATTATCAGCAGGAAGATGGATCTGTGGTTATTCCTGAAGTTCTTCGCCCCTACATGGGTGGTAAAGAGACCATTCAGTAATATAAAGCCAGGCCGCACCGAGCAAACTTACAGGTGCGGCTTTTTATAGGCTATATTAAACGTTAGTGTTTATTTTAAAAAAAGCATATTACGCTAAAGGGCCTTTTACTTTAAGACTCAGTTTCGAGATATTGGTTATGAGGAAGGTCCTTCGGGGGACGATTCGGCCAGCTGCATCGCCCAGACACTCGCGTCATAAGCAGGAATTTCAACGGGACGAAAGAACGCATCCCTTTTGAATTTCCTGCTTATGCGTGTCGTGTCTATCGGGGCGATTCCGCTCTTGAACACTTTCCGCGGGCATGTGCTGAGCTTCCTCGGGCTTAACAGCCCTGCGGGATCTCACCGATCATGTTCATCCCGCAGGAGTCTACATCGTCCCCCGAAGGACCTTGCCAAATCAGCAACTCGAAACCACTTAAGATATCTTCTTGATCCACAAAATGAGCATGTGAATATGAGGCTATTTTCATGCTATAAAGATCTGGAATAGCCTGTCATAGAAGCATTTAAGGCCAGTTAAGAAGGCGAGGATTCTCTCTTCTGGAAGGGTCCGTTATTCTCCTGTGGCTGGGTTGGTGGGGAAATAGCGAGACTCCCATGGGAGAAGGAACTAGGTGAGATCCCGCAGGGAGTGAAACGAGCGAGGAAGCTCAGCGTTTCCCCATAGGAAAGCGAGTTATTTCCCCACTACCCCCTTTCTATCTAGAGCAACGGGCCCAATTGTCTCGAAACTGAGTCTTCCAGAAACGGGAGCTTTAGTGGAAAATTAGCATGGTGGTTTAACTAAGCTTTAGAGTTAAGGAAATTGACTATACACGTGAAGATTCTTATAATGAGATAAAAATAATCGACAAAAATCTTCTTTTATCTACAGAAATAAAAAAAGTTTTTAAAATATATTGACGGTCTCACTTAGCCGTGGTATTATATTCATTGTCGGTCACACGGAGGAGTACCCAAGTTCGGCTGAAGGGAGCGGTCTTGAAAACCGCCAGGGGGTTTACGCCCCGCGGGGGTTCGAATCCCTCCTCCTCCGCCATTTTATTATCAACAATAGCGCATAATATTGGAGATTTATAGAACAAAAGCAGCCTTTTCGAAGGCTGCTTTTTTAGGTTATATAATTTTAAAACGTAACAGCATCTAACAAACTTTTAAAGGAATACCACCAGAAACTGACATCAGCTTACATAATGGAACGACAGATTATTTTTCTTCCTGATCTACGAACTTTCCTTTGTCAGGAATGGCGATCTTATCAAATTCTCGATTTAATATAGCAAGATCCTCATTGAGCTGTGCTCCGGCCATTGGTAAACCGTGTCCAGTTACAGCAACTTTAGGGTGTAAGGATTCAAGTTTAGCTACGGAATCCCAAGCAGCTTTCCAATCAGTGGTTAAATAACGAGGAGGACCACTTAGTTCCTGTTCTTGCGTTAATACTTTAAATAAATACTCCTGTTTCACAGTAACAAAGGCGTCACCGACAATTAGTGAGCGATCCTTTTCACGAAAAAGCGATACATGACCTTCCGTATGCCCTGGTGTATGGACCCACCTCCACTCCGGCATATAAGGAATGGTGCCCTCAGCAGGAAGTGGATGCACGTGTTCTCCTAAATCAATACCTTCGTTAGGGAACATGCGAGACATTTTTGCGACCATCCCTCCGTCTACACTTGTGTCTGGTTCTGGATAGTCTTTCTTGCCAGTAAGATAAGGCATTTCTAATTCATGCGCATATACAGGCACTCCCCAATGATCCACCAGCTTCTCTACGGACCCTACATGATCAAAATGTCCATGCGTAAGGATAATGGCTTTGGGAGCAGCCTGTTCCCCATATAATTCTTCAGCCGCAGAAATAATATCATCAGCAGATTTTGGCATACCAGCATCGATCAGTACCCAGTCCTTAGGGTGATTCGGGTCTCCGACAAAACAAACATTTACAACTTGAATCGGCAGGCAGTGAATATCTGCAGCAACGGGCTGCTCTATTCCACTGGCTACGGATGTTACAGGAATAAATCGATCTTTCATTGGAAGTATTCTCCTTTCTTTATGGATGTGTCTTCCCATATATTACCTAATCTACACGTTTATAAGGCACATAATAATAAAAAAGCCTGCAGAGATTCGAAACTCTGCAGGCTTTCGGTTTACGTGAGCAAGTGGCTGGAACGCCATTTGCGGGATTGTTGGATAAAATGTCCGATTTTTTCCATAACTGGTTCAATACTGTTTTCATCATTTAACACGTCATAGTCCGCTATATTTAATCGAAGGACTGGACAGGAATTAAAATTATCGATCCAATTCTCATAACGTTTAAACATTTCCTCCCAGTATTCGACAGGCGTCTCCTGCTCCATTGGGCGGCCTCGCTCTTTTATTCGATTAACAACGTCATCGAACGAGCCTTCCAAGTAAATTAATAAATCCGGATGAGGGAAATAGGGGGTCATGACCATGGCATCGAATAAATTCTTATACGTTTGGTAATCAATCTCAGACATCGTTCCTTTTTCATAATGCATACGGGCAAAAATGCCTGTATCCTCATAAATGGAACGGTCCTGGATAAATCCACCGCCATATTCAAAGATTTTCTTCTGCTCTTTAAAGCGTTCTGCTAAAAAGTAAATTTGTAAATGGAAACTCCAGCGTTCGAAATCTTGATAAAACTTATCAAGGTAAGGGTTGGTTTCCACTTTTTCAAAAGAAGTCCGGAAATTAAGCGCGTCTGCCAATGCGTTCGTCATGGTAGACTTTCCTACTCCGACTGTACCTGCAATAGTAATGACGCTGTCATGTGGTATTCCATAGCGTTCACGTGCGTTCATTTAATAACTTCTCCTTTATTTAAATGCTGTTCTACGAGTTCAACAATATAATCTAGATCATCCTGATGTTTAACAAAATCAATGTCATCCCCATTTAAACGGATAACAGGAATATCAGGATGAGTGGCTTCAAAATGATTCATGAAATCCTCATAGTCCCTGGATAACTGTTCTAAATAAGATGGTTGTATATTCGCTTCTACATCCCTGTTCCGCATACGAATTCGATCTAACAAAGTGTCAAGACTAGCATGCAGATATACAATGATATTGGGACGCGGCATATCGTGCGTTAAGATGTCAAAAATCTGCGAGTACTTGTGGAATTGATCTTCTCTAAGAGTACGGCGTGCAAAAATCATATTTTTAGAAATATGATAATCGGCTATCACCGGCTTCTCTAACTGCAAATACTTCCGTTCGATATCCTCCAGCTGCTTGAATCGATTGCATAAGAAGAACATCTCGGTCTGGAAGCTCCATTCTTCAATATTGTCGTAAAATTTGCCTAAAAACGGATTCTCCTCAACGATTTCCTTGAGCAAATGAAAATCAAACTGGGAGGCGAGCTTTTTAGACAGAGACGTTTTCCCAACACCAATGGGCCCTTCAACCGCAATGAAAGGTATGTGTCCCATCTCTTCTCCTCCTTCAAACTCAATTAAGAAAAGCACGAACTCCCTATCGAACCTTTTCATCCAATAGAGAAAAGCGACATGGGGGAACGGCTTATGATTTTAACTATCCTGAGCGTTCAGACAGACAAACTACATTTTATCATATCCATAGAGTTGAAGTAACAGGAAGTGTGAATTTAAAAGAATTCACTTTTCATCCAAGCTATTATTTTGTATAATATTACACGTACGCTTTTTGCCCCCGTAGCTCAGGGGATAGAGCATCGGTTTCCTAAACCGTGTGCCGCAGGTTCGAATCCTGCCGGGGGCACTGCTATAGTTCTAGAAAAGGCCGGCATCCATCAGTGGATGCCGGCCTTTTCGCGTATATATAAAAAACCGCAACTCAAGGCTGCGGAAATGTTGGAGGAGGATTAAGCCGTTTCTTCTTTTCAGTAGCAATTGGCCAGCCTCAGAACCAGTATAAACAAAAAAATGGTAAAGTTATACAAAAATAAAGACGCTAGAACAGTATTCCAGCGCCTAGAGGAGACAAAACCTTTAATCTACAGGAAATTAAAGAGGTATATGTCTTATAAAGTGATAATAACATATTATTTAAATATAATAAAAATCTTTTTATTACCAGGATTGTTCTGGCGCTCCAAGCTTGCCCTGGTTCATGGGGAGGATCCGGTCACCTAGCTTTCTGGCTTCCTCTTCGTCATGAGTAACGAGGATGATAGGGAACTGCCATCTGGTATGAAGGCGGAGTAGTTCCTGGTGGCACTGATCCTTCGTTTGTCGATCCAGAGAAGAAAACGGCTCATCCAGCAGCAAAGCTCTGGGCTTAGTAGCAAGAGCGCGGACTAAGGCAACTCGCTGTTTTTCACCACCTGAGATTTGATGAGGGTAGCTTGTCAACAAATGTTGAATACCAACTACTTCAGTTAATTGCTGGACTAATTCATCATCATTGGAACCATATTGGATGTTCTTTTGGACAGTCATATGAGGAAACAGAGCATAATTCTGAAACAAGTAGCCAACACGCCGTTTTTGAACCGGAACTTTGGATCTGCCATCAAAGAGTTTCTCTCCGTTCAGCTCAATCTGGCCTTCGTCCGGGTGACTCAGACCAGCGATACAGTTAAGAGTAGTTGTTTTTCCAGAGCCTGAGGGGCCAAATAAAATGATGATTTCGTTTTGAAAAGAAGCTTTTATATCAAGTAGAAAGTGATTGAGACGTTTTTGAAAATCAAGATTTAGCATAGATAAGGCCTCCTGCTAAGATTTACGATTGAACGAAAGTACGTTACGCCTGGTCCACCAATTCAGCCATAGGGTGGAACTTAAACCAAGGGCTACAATAATAAGGACCCACATTTTGGCTTGCTCCATTCGTCCGGCTTCAACCGCAAAATAAATGGCTAACGGAATAGTATCGGTCTGCCCGGGGATGTATCCTGCGATCATTAAAGTAGCACCGAATTCTCCAAGCGCCCGGGCAAAGGTAAGAACGGTCCCTGCTAACAGTCCGGGCCAGGCCAGGGGAAAGGAAATAGTAAAGAAAACCTTGAGCTTAGAAGCTCCCATTGTTAAAGCTGCATTCTCAACGTTTGAATCATAATTTTGAAAAGCAGCCGAAGCACTTTGATACATAAGAGGAAATGAAACCACGACTGCAGCAATAACAGCACCTATCCAAGAGAATACCACTTGAACACCCAACCATTCCATTAACCATCTCCCCAGTATTCCATTTTTTCCAAATAAATATAGCAGTCCGAAGCCCACCACGGTGGGTGGTAATACAAGTGGTAGTAAAAAGATGGATTCTACTATACTTTTCCCGGGAAATAAATTTCTGGAAATAACCCGTGCAAGTATTACCCCAGCTATAAAAACGATGAGGGTAGCGATGGCGGCTATTTTTAGAGACAAGAATAGAGGAGAATAGTTCATAGTTAACATTCACTTCCTGGTTACGATTGAAATCCGTATTTTTTCATAATGTCTTTTGCTTCTTTCGTTTCGAGAAACCTCAAAAAATCAGTCGCTTCTTGTTTGTGCTCACTATCTGATAAGACAGCTCCTGGATATACGATCGGTTTATGTAATGCCGGATCGATTTCTGTCAGCACGTGAACCTGGTCTGATATTTTAGCATCGCTCCCATAGACGATTCCATAAGAAACATTCCCGGATTCCACGTAGGTTAAGACTTGACGCACGTCACTGGCAAATACCAGCTGCTCTTTGAGTGCCTCCCAAATTTGAATCTTTTTGAGGGCTTGTTTCGTATATGAACCAGCTGGAACACTTTCAGGTTCTCCCACTGCTATTTGTGACTCAGGGGGGAGAGTAGCTAAAGCTTCCAATGAATTCAGCTCGTCCTTATTTTTGGGTCCTATTATTACGAGGTGGTTAGAAGTGAAGTTCCGACGGGAATCTGATTCAATCTGCTCTTCAGCTTCCAGCTGGTCCATCCACTTTTGATTAGCAGATAAATATAAATCTACTGGCGCTCCTTGTTCAATCTGTCGGGCCAGCTTGCCAGAACTGGCTAAATTTAATTGAATGCTCGTGTTATGGGAACTCTCGTATGTATCAATTAGTTCTTTAATGGCATCTGTTAAACTGGCAGCTGCGGAAATGGTCAAGCTCTTATTTTCTTCAGAAGAGGCAGAGCAGCTGGCTAATGATACAATTATTACTATGCAGGCGAGTAAACGTATCAGCTTCATTGAACTTTTTCTGCCTCCTTATGATGATTTTTCACTACAGAATATTATATCGTTCGCGAAAAGTGAAGTACAAAGAAACGATATGACTAAAGAAAGGATATCACCGATGAAAACACAAATTATTCTTGGAATTATTGTGGCTTTGCTTTTAACTCAAATGCCTGTAGTTGGTAAATACTTTGCTATTCTAAACACCATGATCCATGAAAGCGGCCACTCCTTAACGGCACTAATAACGGGAGGAGAAGTGCGCCGGATTTCTTTACTCCCTAATACATCAGGTACGACGTTAACAGGTCACTCTTCATGGATCAGTCATGTGTTGACGAGTATAGCAGGCTATGTGTTTGCTTCATTTTTCGCTTTTTTCTTTTTTTATTTAATAGCGAAAGGTCAGTATAAATGGATGATTTACATTTTGATTGCCTTTCTTTCTATTAATCTCATTTTCTGGATACGGAACGGCTATGGTTTGTTTTGGGTCATTACGTTTGGTGCTGGATTCATCTGGTTATTGCGAAGCGGCAATCAGAGTCTTATTGAATATGTCCTTGTCTTTTTGGCTTCCCTTGTCTTTGTTGAAGCAGTCACGAGCGCTTTTGAGATTATGTGGATCAGTTTTGTCTCCCCTATGCAGGCGGGTGATGCTGCCAACTTGGCGCGGGCCACAAAATTTATTCCTGCGCCCTTATGGGGAATGGCTTTCTTTGCCCAGTCCTTATACTTTGCATGGCTTGGATTGAGACGCTTTTTCCCTCTGTAATGCCTGAGTGCTTGCACAGGGACCTTCTTCTTTAATAAAAAGGCTCTGTACACCCATGTTAGTGATTTTAAATATATCTGATTAAAGATCTATAAAATCTCAGTTTTGGATTTTACAAATAAGCTCACGTTTCTGTAAGACTCAGTTGCGAGATATTGGTTATGAAAAAGGTCCTCCGGGGGACGATTACGCTTTCCGGCCCTGCACGACGCAGGGTCGTTCGACGTTGCCACACGAAATGGCGTTCTTAGTCGAACCTCCTCTTCTGTGCTGAGCCTCCTCAGTCTTCGACTTCCGGGGACTCACCGATCATGTTTATCCCACAGGAGTCTACATAGTCCTCCTCCGGACCTTGCGATATAGGGAGCTCGAAAGCTTGTTCGAAAAGCGCCTTTTTATGATAGGTAAATAAGCATGAACGTCTGGATAATTCCCGCTATAGAAGCATGCAATGCGGATTAAGCACCCTCCAACGCCTATAGAAGGGTCCGTTCGCTTTTCAAGCATAGGGTGGCGAAGGAAACAAGGAGACTCCCGCGGGAGAAGGAGCTAGGCGAGACCCCACAAGGAGTGTTAACGACTGAGGAGGCTTGCCAGTTCCCCCGCAGGAAAGCGAGTTGTTTCCGTAGCCAGCCCTCTCTTTATTAGCGACGGGCCCGGAATATCTCGAATCGAGTCTTACGCAATTTGGCATTATTGCGTAATAAGCCTTTTATCAAAAAGATAATAAAAAAATCGCCTACATCGTTCATAAGCGTCTAAAAAAATAAAAAACTCCGCTCCTGCCCGGTCATCCATTCTCGAACTGAATATGGTAGTAAAGTAAGCAAGAGAGGAGGGAATGAAATGAGCGGAGGATACGGCGGCGGTTTCGCCCTATTAGTAGTATTGTTCATCCTTTTGGTTATCATTGGTGCATCTTATGTAGGTGGCCGTGGTTACGGGTATTAAGATAAAAGGCGGGAAGCTTTCCCGCTCTCTACATAAAATGGAAAGTTTGTCGGATAGTGAGCGGGGGTATCGTAAAATAGATTAAGTTCATGGAGGAATCCCGCATATGAATCTAAAAGATCGTCTGATTACTAATGGTTTTGACCACATTGATATTCTTCTAGTTGACGATGAAGGTGATCAGACCACTGTCCCCGATATAACCCTGCACAAAGTTAATGATCTGGAGTATAAGCTTTATC
Source organism: Halobacillus sp. K22 (assembly GCF_052246795.1). NCBI lineage: Bacteria > Bacillati > Bacillota > Bacilli > Caryophanales > Bacillaceae > Halobacillus > Halobacillus sp. K22. The sequence continues at coordinate 34,274 of NZ_JBQQCN010000032.1, forward strand.
TGCAATCGGAAACCATACAGTACCATTTGGACAGAGAATACCCTCATTTTGAAGCGGTACAAAATAGTGAGGATGGGCGCACGAAAACAGTGAAGGGTTACATATTGGAATGGAAGTAAAGTCCTGGTTTCAGGGCTTTTTTTCGTGACCGTTACGTTTGCCCGTTACGCCTCGAACGTTTAATTCGTTCTTTACGGTCTGCATAGCCACCTATAATGAGAAGAACTCCAGACGCGAACAAAACCATAGATACCATAAGGTCTTGAATCATGAACAATAAAACGATGGATGCAATCAGGTTGCCAATCCCTACAAGTCCTAAAATAATAAACATTTGATTTTGTTTTTTCACGATTATCCCTCCTTTATTATTAATCATGATTTATGAGTCTTTTTTCTAAACCTCTATTGGGTAACATATCTGCTTGTTTATTATTTGTAAACAGGTGGAATGCATTGGATAAATACCAAATCAGGAGGTTACTATTTTGCAGACACATCAATTATATATTAATGGTCAATATATAGAATCTGAAGGCGATGAATGGATAGAAGTCCTCAATCCAGCCACTGAACAAGTCATTTCTAAAGTACCAAAAGGCACTAAAAATGATGTAGAGCGCGCAGTAAGCGCTGCTTCCGAAGCTCAAAAGAATTGGGAACTTACTCCGAATATCGAACGAGGAAAGATTGTACGGAAACTGGGCGATCAAATTGAAGAAAATCGCGAGAAATTCATTGATCTTTTGCAGGAAGAGCAAGGAAAAGATTATGAACTGGCCAGTGGAGAAATTGATTTAGCGATAGATTATTTCCGTTACATGTCAGAATGGGCGAGAAGAATGGAAGGGGACGTCGTTCCAAGTGACCGTCCGAATGAAAATATATTCATTTACAAAAAACCTATCGGGGTGGTAGCCGGGATTGTACCTTGGAATTTCCCTATGTTTATTTTGGCTAGAAAAGTAGCTACCGCTCTTGTGACAGGCTGTACAATTGTACTGAAGCCGAGTCAGCAGACCCCGAATACAGCTGTGGAATTTACAAAAATCATTGATGGTATGGAAGAAATACCAAAAGGTGTATATAACTTGGTTACGGGCACAGGATCAGAAATCGGTAATACGTTAGCGTCTCACAAAAATGTACACATGATCTCGATGACCGGAAGCGTTGGTGCCGGTACGAAGGTCATGGAAGCAGCCGCTCAAAATATTACCAAGGTTAATCTTGAGCTAGGTGGCAAAGCGCCTGCTATTGTAACGGCTAATGCAGATGTTGACATTGCTGTAGAAAGCATTCTCACTTCAAGACTTGCCAATAATGGGCAGGCATGTACGAACGCTGAACGTGTATATGTCCATGAAAGTAAAGCTGAGGAATTAATTGAACAGCTTAAAAATAAATTTGAATCCTGCACAATCGGGAACCCTCGTGAGAATAAAGATGCTGATGTAGGTCCACTTGTGAGCCAGGATCGTCTGGAAAAAGTGGAAAGTATGGTAAAACAGGCTGTAGACGAGGGTGCAAAAATCGAAACTGGCGGCGAACGCGCCGATCTGGAGCAAGGCTATTTTTATAAACCGACCATTTTGACGAACGTCACACATGATACAACCGTTATGCAGGAAGAAATATTTGGACCAGTTATTCCAATCACTACCTACAAAACCCTTGATGAGGCTATTGAAAAAGGAAACGATACGGAATACGGACTATCCTCTTCCGTCTACACCGATGATTTGAATGAAGCTATGCGAGTAGTAAATGAGTTGAAATTCGGTGAAACGTATGTGAACCGTGAAAACTTTGAAGAAGTCCAAGGATATCACGCAGGTATGCGCAAGTCAGGCCTTGGCGGGGCTGACGGAAAACATGGAATGGAAGATTTTCTTGTTACTCAGGCCGTTTATATGCAGTATAAAAATGATAAAAAATAAACGAAAGGGTGCCGAATTTGGCACCCTTTTTTAATGATCTTGGTTTTTTAACCACTCTGCTGCAAAGTCCACCGCTTCAGGCATGGAAAACTGTCTGGAGTGAGCCTCACCAATTTTCCCCGTAAGAATCGTTTTCTTTTTTTCAAATTGCTCGCCTATTTCTTCAAATAATTCATCATCAAACTCAATATCCTTATAGACGGTCCATTTGGCAGCCCCCTCTACTTGAAGAGGTGCGCCATTTTCTTTCATTTTCCGAGTACCTGACCGGTATTCTGATAGATGAAAACTGGTATTGGCGTCATACCCTATGCCTAATAAAAGCACCTTTGCATCTAATTTATAAGCTTTGCCAAGTGGAGAATGATCGCTTAATGAATAATCCAAGGGATGTTCACTAGTAATCTCGCTGGCATTCTTACCCCAGGCTGAAATGGAAAAGGAAGGATGATGACTCCGATGAACATCGGGAAATTTCCGGAATAATTCAGGAATGACTCCTAAATAAGTGGATGGTGTTTTTTCAGGATCATAAGCTGGCATGGTCTGGCGAATCGTTTCGTGCCAATGTTCGGGCACCGGCGGGTTTTGCCATTCAACGGGATCAGACAAGGTAGGCGAATGCGTTTGAATAACCAATGTCCCTTCACTTGTCAGGGCATCCATTAAAGCTTGAATAACAGCTTGCGGACCGCCGCTAACCCAGCCCAGTGCCTTCATAGAAACATGCACAAGCAGTGTATCGCCGGGTTTTACCCCTAATTTATATAAATCTTTAGTCAATGAATCGATTGTATTTGGCGAACTCGTCTGTGCGATGACATCTTTTTCACTCATCTAGACTTCCCCCCTTTTCCACCGTTACCGATTATCAATCTTTTCTGGATAGAGATCATGATTCATTAAGCGGTGATCGGCCATCTGTTCGAATTTAGTAGAGGGCTTTCCATAGTTACAGTAAGGATCAATGGAAATTCCTCCTCTTGGCGTGAATTTGCCCCATACTTCGATATAACGTGGGTCCATAAGCTGAATCAAATCATTCATAATGGTGTTCATGCTGTCCTCATGAAAGTCGCCATGATTGCGGAAACTGAACAAATATAATTTTAATGACTTACTTTCCACCATTAGACGGTCGGGAATATAGCTGATGTAAACAGTCGCAAAGTCCGGTTGACCGGTTTTGGGACAGAGGGTCGTAAATTCAGGGCAATTAAACTTCACAAAATAATCACGGTTTGGATGCTGATTCTCAAATGTTTCCAGCACCTCGGGGTCATATTCAAAGGAATAGGTGGTCCCTTGATTTCCAAGCAGAGAAAGATTTAAATCATCTTCATTACGTCCAGGCATTATGAACACTCCTAGTTAAAATATAGTTTGTACGTTCGGTCCATCCAATTTATGGATGACCTGAGGTGGAAGTTAATTCCATTAAAAAAGCCGCAGCTCTAAGGGCTGCGGCTAATTTCTTCAGCTTCCTTAGTTTTTTATAGAGGGGTTGGCTAAGAAACCTCTATTTTTATAGGTTTTAACACTGTTTTAATTATATAAACCCCTTTTAAAACTGTCAATTTCAGTCGTTTTCTCGACCTTTTTATGTAAATTCTTGGTCATATCACTTTAAAAATAAACGGAAGTACCCTAAAATAGTAAATAAATCATGAAATATTCAGAAAACATCCAAAGAAACTCTGATCATAATTTTTCAGGGTTTTCTTACACTACTTTTAGAAAACGGTTACAAAAAAACAATCTAATGAGGTGATTTTATGGACATGAAACCAATTCCAGCTCGATCAGGCAATCACAACATGGAGAACTACAAAGAAACGTACGAACAATTCAATTGGGAAGATGTGAAAACGAATTTCACATGGAGTAAGACAGGAAATGTAAATATCGCTTATGAAGCGGTTGATAAACATGCAGAAGATCCACAGAAGAAAAACCAGGCAGCTTTGATCTATACATCACCTGAACGTGAGGAAAAATTAACGTTTGAAGATTTAAAAGTAAAGAGTAACCAATTCGCTAATGTACTTAAAAAACATAATATAGAAAAAGGGGATCGTGTATTTCTGTTTATGCACAGAAGCCCAGAGTTCTACGCGGCCTTCTTTGGAATACTTAAAATCGGGGCTATTGCAGGTCCGTTATTTGAAGCATTTATGGAACAAGCTGTAAGAGACCGCCTCGAGGACAGTGAAGCAACTATGCTTATTACTACTCCAGAACTTCTGGACCGGGTTCCAATTGATGATCTGCCTAATTTGAAACAGATTGTGCTGGTGGGAGGAGACGCTCCAGGCAACTATATTTCATTCGAAGAGGAAATGGATCAGGCATCTGAAGAATTTGATATCGAGTGGGTAGATTTGGAGGACGGGATGCTCCTTCACTATACTTCCGGGTCTACCGGTAAACCAAAAGGCGTTTATCATGTACACAATGCTATGATTCAGCATTACCAGACAGGTAAGTGGGTCCTTGACCTGAAAGAAGGGGACGTCTACTGGTGTACAGCTGACCCTGGATGGGTCACGGGTACAAGTTATGGTATATTCGCCCCTTGGCTTAACGGTGTAACGAACGTAATCCGCGGCGGCAGATTTAGTCCAGATGACTGGTACGGAACGATTGCTGAGCAAAATGTTTCTGTTTGGTATTCTGCGCCTACCGCTTTCCGTAAGCTGCTAAGTGCAGGAGAAGAAGCGGCTGCTAAACATGACCTTTCTTCATTACGACATGTGCTGAGTGTCGGGGAACCACTAAACCCTGAAGTCATTACCTGGGGACTTAAAGCATTTGATCTACGGATCCACGATACGTGGTGGATGACGGAAACCGGTGCCATGCTCATCTGTAACTACCCGGCTATGGATATACGTCCAGGCTCCATGGGTAAACCTTTTCCGGGCATTGTCGCGGCTATCGTAGATAATGAAGGAAATGAACTTCCTCCTAATCAAATGGGTAACCTTGCAATTAAAGAAGGCTGGCCATCCATGATGCGTGCCATTTGGAATAACCCAGGGAAATTTGAAAGCTATTTCTTGAATGGCTGGTATGTATCCGGGGACAGTGCTTATCAGGATGAAGACGGATACTTCTGGTTCCAGGGACGCTTGGATGACGTGATCAATACTTCCGGAGAGCGTGTTGGTCCATTTGAAGTAGAAAGTAAGTTGATTGAGCATGAAGCCGTAGCAGAAGCTGGGGTTATTGGAAAGCCTGATCCTGAACGCGGCGAAATCATTAAAGCTTTTGTAACACTTCGGGAGGGCTATGAAGAATCAGACGATTTACTCGAAGATATTCGTCAATTCGTTAAAAAAGGATTAAGTGCTCACGCTGCCCCTAGAGAAATAGAAATTAAGGATACAATTCCTAAAACGCGCAGTGGTAAAATTATGCGCCGTTTGCTGAAATCCTGGGAGCTCGGGCTGCCTACCGGAGATACTTCAACGTTAGAAGAATAGAAGAATAACCGAGGTAATCAAGGTGCACACAGACTTCTGTGTGCACCTTTTTTACTGGAAACATGCCGAAAAGTGTTTCACGTGAAACACAGAGCATTCATTAAGACATTAATCGAAACGCTGTGTTAGGATAATAGAAGAATTTAAAGGAAAATGATTGAAGAGAAAATGCAGGTGTGACTTATGAGTGATCGAACTAATTCTAATATGGGGGCAACCCTTGAAACTACCCAATGGTTTGTGTTTTTACTGGCTAGTGCAGTTGCCCTGCCCATTGTCATTGGATCTATATTTAATTTGAATTTTGCCGAAGTTGCGGGGTTAATGCAGCGAACTTTTTTTGTCGTTGGTGTAACTTCTTTCTTACAGGGAATGTTTGGTCATAGGCTTCCGATTATGGAAGGACCTGCGGGCTTGTGGATTAGTATTTTTGCTGTCATGGCCTACTCAGGTGCCGAGGCTGGTAAAAGTTATATGGAAACTCTCCAGACCCTGCAGGCTGCTATGCTATGGACAGGGGTCTTTCTTTTATTATTCGGTGTTTTCCGCTTGGCTCACCGGGTTTTGTTTGTTTTTACACCTCTCGTGACCGGTGCTTTTTTATTTTTACTGACCGTTCAGTTAAGCGGTACCTTTTTAAGAGGGATGTTAGGGATTCAGCAGGAGATTGAATCCATTCACCTGGGTCCTGCTGCTGTAGCATTTCTAACGTTTTTAACGGTATTAGGATTGTCGATTTTTGGAAAAGGATGGCTGAGAAGTTATGCTGTGCTGTTAGGTATTGGAGCCGGGTGGATCGTGTATGAAGCCGTAATCGGTTCTTCTCAGAAGGAGACAGGAAACCTCGGTACTTTTTCTGTACCTGAATGGCTTGCCTGGGGGCCGCCTGTTTTTGAATGGAATGTAATCCCACTCGCTTTCATAACGGCCGTCATTTTGTTATCCAATGTTGTAGCATCGGTTGTAGCTGTCAGCCACTCTATTTATGGAAAGCCGACTTATACATACAATCAAATCAATCAAGGAAGTAGTTTTCTGGGAGTTACCCACGGGGTGTCGGCTATGTTTTCATCCATTGCTAATGTTCCGCTTGCTTCTTCGTCAGGCTTTATTAATTTGACAGGGCAAAAGAGGAAGCGCCCTTTTCTGTATGCTTCGTTGATCATGGTTGTTATCGCATTCTTTCCACCTCTGGTCGCATTTATTTCCGGTATTCCTTCGCCTGTGGCAAACGCTGCTTTATTAGCAACATTTGTTCAATTAATGGGACTTGGACTGAGTAACATTGCGAGTGAGAACCTGGATGAAAGAAGATTAACGATTTTATGTGTATCCTTTCTCTTGGGGATAGGGTTGATGTTTCTGCCTTCAGAAGTCTTCCAGGGTCTTCCGGGCATTGTTCAAAACTTAATGAGTAACGGTTTGTTAGTAGGAACAGTCTTAGTTATCTTGATGGAACAGCTTTGGAAAGAATCAAACCAATCATCATAGGGTAAAGTGATGATGACAGAGGAAGTGATTATATGGATGAACAAATATATGATTTGGTTGGAATCGGCATTGGTCCGTACAATCTTGGGCTGGCCGCATTAGCAGATCAAACAGACGATGTAGATGCGATGTTTTTTGAGAGAACTCCAGAATTTATATGGCACCCGGGGATGTTAATCGAAAAGATGGATTTACAAGTTCCATATATCGCTGATTTAGCGACTTTTGCTGATCCCAAAAGCCCTTATACATTTATGAACTACTTGTATGAGCATGATCGGATGTTCCCGTTCTTTTTCCACCGCCATTTTGAGGTGCCAAGACAGGAATACAATGATTATTTGCAATGGGTAGCAGGTCAGCTGGACTCCTTGTACTTCGGACACACGGTGCTGGATGTTATTGATAAGAAAGATGCCGATCATCCGCATTATGAAGTGATTGTAGAAGAGAAAGCAACCGGGGAAAAGAAATATGTGAAATCTAAGCACGTGGTTTTAGGTACAGGAAACGAACCGCTCGTATTAGATGGGATGGAGGACTTGCCTAATGAAGATGTTCTTCACACCAGTAGATATTTGTTCGAAAAAGAACAGCTTTTAAAAGCGAAGCATGTAACGGTTGTGGGCTCCGGCCAAAGTGCAGTTGAAGTATTCCTTGATTTATTAGAGGAACAAGAACGCCAGGATATGAAGTTGACCTTACTTACCAGGTCGGGCGGTTTATTCTCGTTAGATAAAGCTAAATTCGCTCAGGAGGCTTTCACGCCTTCTTATGTGGACTATTTTCACAACTTGAGCTTCGAGCAGCGGGAACAGACGTTAGATACCTTAAAGCCGCTTCGGAATGGAATAGATCCGCAGACATTAACTCAGCTTTATACGAAATTGTATCACCGGACGGCTGCTCAAAGAGACAGCCAGGTGTTCATCCAGCCCATGACGGAAGTTAAGGGAATTGAAGCTGTGGAAGATGGATATGCACTGGCTTGTAAGCAATGGCAGGAAGACGTCGATTATACGTACCATTCCGAGAAAGTGGTATTGGCTCTTGGATACAAGCCTCATATTCCATCATGGTTTATGAATCGTTATAAGGATGTCATTGAATGGGAAGGGGAAAAGGTGTTTAAAGTTACAAGGGATTATCAGCTTGTCTTCAACGATGACCGTGAACACCATTTTTTCACATTAACAAACCTTGTTCATTCCCATGGAGCGGGAGCCACCAATCTTGGACTATCGGTGCATCGTAATGTTCATATTATCAATACAATCGCAGGCAGAACGGTATATAAAAATCAGCGGGATACCACTTTTCAGCAGTTTTCTATGAAAGATTTCGAAAGATGATTATCCATTTTTTTGAATCTGAACAGGTTTAAATTTAACCCATACGGGAAGACATCCTATGTGTTAAAAATTAACTATGTCATTCAAGGAGATGATTGAATATGAGTAAGATCGCTTGTGTCGTAACATCTATGTTTGAAGATGTAGAATATACTAAACCTGTAGACGAATTTAAGAGCGAAGGTCATGAAGTTACCACTATAGAATGGGAAGCCGGTAAAGAAGTAACAGGAAAGCAGGGCGACGCCACTGTTAAAATTGACGCTTCCATCGATGATGTAAAGCCGGAAGATTTTGATGCTTTATTGATTCCTGGAGGATTCTCACCTGATCAATTACGCGGAGATGAAAAGTTCGTCAAATTCGCTAAATATTTCATGGATGAGAAAAAGCCGGTCTTTGCGATCTGCCACGGTCCGCAGTTGTTAATTACTGCTAAATCCCTGGAAGGCCGTAAAGCTACAGGTTTCAAATCTATTGCTGTTGATATGGAGTATGCAGGCGTAGACTTTGAAGATAAAGAGGTTGTCGTTTGCGGCAATCAGCTGGTTACAAGTCGTAATCCGGATGACATTCCGGCCTTTAATCGTGAATCCCTCAAACTACTAAAATAAATACAGACTTACTAGACACAATAAGTCACGAGGAATTATTCCTCGTGACTTATTTTCTATAAGAGGGCAAATCAATTTTGGCCTGAGGGCATTTATCTTCCAACAATTTTTTGAATTTTTGCTCATCTTGTGGTACTGAAATCAAAATCGTTTTATAATGAAGCTGGGTGATTGCGATTCTTTTAAAGGTCCAGGCCGGACTGGAGAGTGGGTTGTAAGTATAGGAAACAGATTGTATATCAGACAGGGGAATGGTTTTAATAATTGGACCAAATGTCATGATCAAAGACTCCTCGGTAATCTCGTGGTAAGAACGGACAAGTGCCCATAGGAGAGGGATGTCGATAACGACCATAATGATCAGACCAAGCCACCCTTCGGCTGAGTTTTCTGTATAGAGTCCGATTATGCCAAGGGGTATTAAAGCTAAGACTAACAGAATAAGAATGGGGTTCTTTTTTACAGGGAATTTCATATATCTCACCTCTGCTAAGAGTATAGCACTCATACACACCTTTACATAAGTGAGAGATGAAGGAGGAAGTTGATGATTGTCAATGAGCAGGAACACCATTTTTTAATGATTGAACAGCATGAACACGCTAAGATTTCAGGAGAAATCGTACGAAACTGGAAAAAAGATTTTTTACTTCGTTCGAAACTTAGAGAAGAAGCAGACTGGGCTGTTTCCCAGCATGATCGTGCATGGATACCTTTGGATAAAGATCCCATATGGAATGAAGAAAAGAATAGACCTTACTCGTTTATAGACTATCCTCTCACTGAGAAACTTGAGGCTTATCAGCGGGGAATCGAGGAGGCTGCAGAGCAGTCGCTGTATGCCGGAATGCTCTGCAGCATGCATTACCAATCATTTTTCTCGGAAGATAGTGAGGATGCTGAAATTCGTTCTTTTTTAGAGGGTGAAAAGGAGAGGCAGAAGAACCTGTATCAAGCGATGAAGCGGGATATTCCTAAGGATATTTATCAGCTTCATTTCGAGAGGCTGCAATTTTGTGATGACCTTTCTCTTTATATCTGCATGCAGGAGCCTGGTATTTCTAAGGAAGAGGAAGTATCCTGGTTTAAAAATGGATTCAGGCAGTCCTTCGATTTTGCTCCTGGCGGTATCATGCCTCATTGGGTAGATGAAAAGCGAGTGTCTTTACGACCTTTTCCGCTGGAGTATTCATTTGAAGTCCAGATTCCTTACCGTCTGGTAGCAAAGGAGGATATCCAGAAGAAAGGATTAAAGAAAGCTTACCATCAGACAGAAATCAACCATAGAGTGGTTGCTTTTGTTCCTGCTGATTAAAGTAAGCTCTGGAATTCCGTTTCAGACAGCCTTAGACCTCACTGGCCCCTGTCTGAAGCGGAAGGTATTATTGATTTTTTTCTACATTAAATTGACTGCTTAAGAGCAGCCAGTTTTGAGGAAAGGACAATCCGAGTTTCCAATAGCTGATCCCTCTTAATCCTCGATTCTTAATAAGGTCGAATTTTTGTTGAATCGACCTGGCGTCTTCAAACCATACTTCATGTTCACTTCCGGAAGCATCTGTATAGATGAAAAAGGGAGCTTGTTCTTCCTGATCATAAGATATGTTCACGTTATTTTCCCGTGCAATCTGGATCGCTCTTTGCGGACTTACGGCTTTGGCAAATTCTCCGCCTGGTTCATAAGGCAAGGTCCAATCGTAGCCGTATAGATTCTGACCTAACAGAATTTTATTAGCAGGCATTTCGGTTAAAGCATAATCCACTACTTCCGTTACTGGCCCAATAGGTGATACCGCTCGTGGAGGACCACCGCTATATCCCCATTCATAAGTCATCAGCACAACAAAATCAGCAATTTCCCCATGTGCTTTGTAATCATGTGCTTCGTACCACAGACCTTCTTGATCAGCACTTGTTTTAGGAGCAAGGGCTGTAGACATAAGAAGTCCCTCGGCAGATAGACGTTCTTTGGCTTTTCTTAGAAACTGGTTATAATTTTCTTTTAATTCTGGAGGTAAAAATTCCATATCAAAGTGAACGTCCCGAAAGCCGATTTCACGGGTTGTTTGGATAATGTTATCGAGCAGAGTAGTTTGCAGGTCTTCATTCGTTAAAATCGTCCGTCCTAATTCTGCGCTGAAACCATCTTCCGCGAGATTGGTCACGACCATCATTAATGAAGCGTCATTGTTATCAGCAATGGCTTTAAAATCATCCAGAGGAGGGGCTTTCAGCGAGCCATCAGACTGAATTTCATAACTGAATGGTGCTAAGTAAGAAAGTAAAGGTGCCCGGTTTTCTGCAGAAGACTGTAAAGTTTCCGAAACTTCTCCGCCGAAAGGTTCAATATAAGCATTTGTTGAAGTGTTAACAGGCGGTTGTTCCGGAATGTATAATCGAAACCCTGGCTGAAGAGGCTGGTTCACTTGAAGGTTGTTAACGCGAGCGAGTTCTCCAGCTGTTGTTCCAAACTGCTGGGCAATGGAAAATAAACTGTCACCCGGCTGAACAAAATAAAATTGCCCAACAATAGGGACTACGATCGCTTGACCTACAACCAGATCACCCGGAGTTTCCAGTTCGTTTGCATCAATGATAGCATTTGGCGTACTATCATAGAGGTTAGCTATCGAAAATACAGACTCCCCTGATTGGACCACGTGGATCTGCATTTAGATCACTCCTTTCTCATCCTTATAAATGTATGAGAAGGGAAAGTGGAATAACACTTACATTTTTAGAAGGAGATCTCTATGAATAACGATGAACACTACATGCAATTAGCTATAAAAGAAGCTAAAAAAGCGGAATCTGAGGGAGAGGTCCCTATAGGAGCGGTAATCGTTCATAATGATGAAGTTATTGCCAGCGGTTATAACCAAAGAGAGAGCTCTCAGCTAGCTTCCTCTCACGCAGAATTTATTGCTATTGAGCGGGCTAACGAAGTTATCGGCAGCTGGAGGCTGGAAGATTGCACCCTCTACGTTACTCTTGAACCTTGCCCGATGTGTACAGGTGCTATTTTACAGTCACGGATACCAAGGGTGGTTTATGGAGCAAAAGACCCCAAGGCTGGCTGTGCAGGAACTTTGATGAATTTGTTAGAAGATGATCGTTTTAACCACCGCTCAGAGGTGGTGCCTGGCTTAATGGAGGATATATGCGGCCAGCTGCTGACTGATTTTTTTCGGAAAATCCGTTCTAAGAAAAAGAATAACCCCAGCTCATAATTTTTTTTAAAAAGGATTGCATTATTCGTCATGCCTCGATATAATAGTAATGTCGTGCTAAGCGGGGAGGTAGCGGTGCCCTATACTCGCAATCCGCTATAGCGAGGCCGAATTCCCACCCGAGGTGGCAAGGTCTCAAGGCCTGCCTCATGTGAGTGGTGTTGACATTCAGGTCCTGCGCAACGAGAACCAGTGAACCCTGTCAGGTCCGGAAGGAAGCAGCAGTAAGCTGATCATCTCGTGTGCCGCGGGAGTGCCTGGATAGAGCCACAACCATGAGTAACGCTTGGGGCCTCGCCATCGAAGGTGGGTGCACGGCATTACATAAGAATTACCCAGAAAGCTGTTATGATACTATGTCATAACAGCTTTTTTTATAGGCTTGGTTAAACGTGGTTATGGATTTTTCATAAGAGGCTTATTAAACTAAAGGGGCGGATTGTTGAAGACTCAGTTTCGAGATATTTTATGAGAAGAAAGGTCCTGCGGGGGATGATTCGCTTTCCGCGGGCATGTGCTGAGCCTCCCGGGGTCTCACCGATCATGTTTATCCCGCAGGAGTCTTCATCATCCCCCTTCGGACCTTGCCAAATCAGAAGCTCGAAACGGCTCAAACATCATCTGCGTGATGAGGAATTAGACCACGTGGTTTAATACCTCTTTTCAGGATGTAACTACTCGCGCAATAGCCTGTCATAAAAGCATTTAATTCAGATGAAGCAGAAGAATCTTTCTCTTCTAGAAGGGGCCGTTTTTCAGAATCATGGTAGGTTGGTGGGGAAATAGCGAGACTCCCGTGGGAGAAGAAGCTAGGCGAGACCCCACAAGGAGCGATAGCGACTGAGGAGGCTTGCCAGTTTCCCCACAGGAAAGCGAGTTATTTCCCCGCCAGCCCTATTCCAAATATAGTAACGGCCCCCCTTTATCTCGAAACTGAGGCTTCAACAAACGGGAGCTTTACTTTAAAATCAACACTGAGATTTAACTGAGCCTTCTTATATAGGAAATATCTTAAACACTCAAATGTCTAAGGTTCACATCCAAACCTCCAATCGGGTATAATGGAGAAGAGACTAAAAAGGGAGAACGGTTATATGAGCTATCAGGCTTTGTATCGTGTCTGGCGCCCGAAAAACTTTGAAGATGTGGTTGGACAAACTCATATTACACGCACATTGCAAAATGCCATTGAGCAGGATAAGTTTTCTCATGCTTATTTATTCTCAGGGCCCCGTGGTACAGGAAAGACCAGTGCTGCCAAAATTTTTGCTAAAGCGGTTAACTGCGAACGTTCCCCTGCAAAGGAACCATGCAATGAGTGTTCAGCATGTCTAGGCATCCAAAATGGATCAATCTCCGATGTCATTGAAATTGATGCCGCTTCTAATAACGGAGTGGAACAAATTCGGGAGATCCGGGATAAGGTTAAATATGCCCCCAGTGCGGTAACTTACAAAGTATATATTATTGATGAAGTTCACATGCTTTCCATGGGAGCTTTTAATGCTTTGCTAAAGACATTGGAAGAACCACCTCAGCATGTCATATTTATTTTAGCAACGACGGAACCCCACAAGATCCCTTTAACGATCATATCGCGTTGTCAGCGTTTCGATTTTAAGCGGATTTCACAAAAAGCGATGGTTGAACGGATGCAAGGGATAACAGCTTCAGAAGAGATCTCGATTGCTGAAGAAGCATTAGAGATTGTTGCTCTAACAGCAGAAGGCGGAATGAGGGACGCCTTGAGCCTGCTTGATCAAGCTGTCTCTTATAGTGAAGAAGAAGTAACTATTGAGGATGTGCTTGCCGTTACAGGAGCGGTATCTCAAGGCAGACTGGCAGGAGTGGTACAGGCGCTCCATGACCATGAAGTAAAAGATGCGTTAGAGGCCGTGGATGATTTGATTCAGCAAGGTAAGGATCCTGGACGATTTGTTTTTGATTTGATCTACTATTTGAGAGATATCCTGCTTTTTCAAAGTGCTCCGGATTTGGCGCATAACCTGGAGCGAGCGATCCCTGATGATACCTTTCGCAAATTATCCGGAGAACTCTCAGCGTACTGGATCCAGCAGGCTATCCGCGAGTTGAACCAGTGTCAGCAGGAAATGAAATGGACCACCAGTCCAAAAGTGTTTATAGAAATTGCTCTACTAAATATGGTGGAAGTAAAGCCGGACACTGTACCTGCCTCTGCACCTGCTCAGGAATCTGAAAGTGTTAGGGAGCTCTCAAAGAAACTGAATGAACTTGAGAAGGAATTAAGTTCACTTAAACAAAAAGGGGTATCAGCTCAACAGGAGCAGACACCTCAAAAACCAAAGCGCACACCTGCAAAATCCGGCAGGAGAAGTTATAATGTTCCATATGAGCGGATCAGGCAAGTTTTAAATGAAGCATCCAAAGAAGAAATTAAGAATGTCCAGAACCGGTGGGCAGATTTTATGGAAGCTTTAAAACAAAATAACGCTCCTGCTCATGCTACATTATTAAACAGTAAACCAAGGGCAGCCTCTCCTAAAGCGCTCGTATTAGCATTCAGGTACGATATTCACTGTTCTTTAGCGCTTGAGCATCAGAAAACGATTGAACCCCTGCTGACAGAATTTACAGGGAAGCCGTTAGCCATCATCCCTATTCCCGAGGCCAAATGGCAGGAAGTCCGGGAAGAATTTGTGCAAAAGCAAAAAGCAGCACCGGATGATGGAACTGGTGAAGAGGGTGAAATAGAAGGAGAATCTTCTCAAGAAGAAGATCCCCTTGTATCAGAGGCACGTAAGCTTGTTGGTGATGATTTAATAGAAATACAAGACTAGTTTAATTATATCTAAGGAGGAATTGCCATGCGTGGTGGAGGAAACATGAACAATATGATGAAACAAATGCAGAAAATGCAGAAGAAAATGATGAAAGCTCAGGAAGAGCTCTATGAAATGACGTTTGAATCTTCTGCAGGCGGAGGAATGGTCAAAGTAACGGCTAATGGTAAAAAAGAAATTACGGACATTTCTATCAACGAAGAAGTGGTCGATCCTGATGATGTAGAGATGCTTCAGGATTTGATTATTACGGCAACCAACGATGTTATTAAACAAGTGGATGATAAAACCAACGATACAATGGGTGAATTCACGAAAGGTATGCCTGGAGGAATGTTCTAGGAGGAGTATTCATGTATTATCCTGAACCGATATCAAAACTGATCGACAGTTTTACAAAGCTGCCAGGGATCGGCCCTAAGACGGCTGTCCGTCTGGCTTTTTTTGTCTTAGAAATGGAAGAAGATGATGTGCTGGATTTTGCTAAGTCTTTAGTAAACGCAAAAAGAGAGCTTACCCACTGCTCCATTTGCGGTCATATTACAGACCAGGATCCTTGTTCGATCTGCCAGGATGAGTCTAGAGATCAAACCCTAATCTGCGTTGTCCAGGATCCTAAAGATGTCATAGCCATGGAGAAGATGAGAGAATTCGGCGGTAAATACCATGTGCTGCATGGAGCTATCTCTCCTATGGACGGAATTGGACCAGAAGACATTAATGTAGAAAGTCTCATTAATCGGTTAAAAGATGAAGGAGTCGAAGAGTTAATTCTCGCTACCAATCCGAATATAGAAGGAGAGGCTACAGCGATGTATATATCCCGATTAGTCAAACCTTCTGGAATACGTATGACAAGAATCGCTCATGGCCTTCCGGTAGGAGGAGACTTGGAATATGCAGATGAAGTAACCTTGTCCAAGGCTCTTGAAGGAAGAAGAGAACTTTAGTGAAGGTGGTTGCCATGTTTCGTAGAAAAAAAGGCAGAGCTAAAGATATGGATCAGCAGCTTCTCATGAACATTAGGCAATTAAAAAAGGAATGGGAAAACCTGAACAGTATTATCGATCAAAGTATTGAACCAAGCGAAGAGGGTTTGAAAGAGCTCGCCCTTACTAAATCGAAATACTTATACCTTCTTAGAGAAGCTCGCCACCGCGGTCTTAACGCACTTTCTTAAATATTCACTCATAAACCCTTGTCCAGACTCATAGCTTTTTTAGTGAGAGTCATTATTGGACAGGGGGTTTTTTATGGATCCGGTGCTCGTCATTCTATTATTAGGGCTGACCATCCCTTTTCTTCTTATTGTAGGTTTGCCTTCTGCCCCTATTAAATGGGTGGGGCAGGCAGTTACTCGATTAATTGTTGCGGTAATTTTGTTGTTTTTTATCAACTTATTTGGAGCCCAATTTGGATTACACATTCCTATCAACGGTTTTACAGCTATTGCTTCCGCTTTATTAGGAGTACCAGGAGTAATATCCATAACAGCGATTCACTTATGGATTTTATAGTATAGGAAGAGCCAGGGGAGAAAGTGTTCCTCCTGGCTCTTCGCTTGTGTTAAGGAGGAGGATCAAACTTTCAAAGCTAAGCGAAACATCTATGAAACTATAAATTTAAAAAAATATGCACAAAGGTGTTGCCAACATTATTTCAGCGTGGTATATTATTACTTGTCGCATTAAGACAGAGCGGCAAGCCGGCAACGGCAAACAAAAAAAACATTAAAAAAAGTTGTTGACTTAAATGAGTCACAATGATATGATTATTAAGTCGCTGTTTTGAAGCGGCAAACGAAATCTTTTGATCTTTGAAAACTGAACGAACCAACCAGTACGTCAAGATATTCTTTCATTATTGAAGGAATTCAAACAAGCACATTCGGTGTGCAAATGAGCAAGTCAAACTACTTTTATGGAGAGTTTGATC
>NZ_JBQQCN010000033.1:0-46055 GCF_052246795.1 Halobacillus sp. K22
CCAGCCGTTGATGAACGGCTTATGTCTCGAGTGTCTGGGTGATGGAACAAGACGAGTTATTTCCCCACCAGCCCTTCTCACCATTTGATTAACGGATCCATTTATCTCGAAATCGAGTCTTCAACTATACGGCCCTATTGCGTAATAAGCCTCTTTATAAAAAATCAGCAATAAACTTTAGCAGAACCATTAATTTAAGCCTTTATCCTTTAAATGGATACGACGGAAGGCCACGGACTTTTGTTTTTAATTTAAACAGCCCTCCTGCTTCCGGATACTTCTCTAAGTCCTCGTCACTCATACCTTTTCTGGCCGTAGTGATATAGAGTTCATTCATATCTTTACCGCCAAAGACACAGCAAGTTACATTGACAGCCGGAACTTCGATGAATTCTAACCGCTCTCCGTTCTCAGGGTCCCATCTGGAAACGCCTGCTCCACCAAAATGAGCGATCCATAGCATCCCTTCTTCATCAATGGTCATTCCATCCGGTGCTCCCTGACCGTCCGGAATGGTAATCACGGTCTTCGGATTGGTGATTTCCCCTGTCTCCATATTAAAGTCGTATCGCACCACTTGTTTGGTGGGAGTATCAATATGGTACATATAAGAATGATCAGGTGACCATGCCAACCCGTTTGAGATGCTGAGTCCATTCAGCTTTTCTGTAACTTCAAGATTTGTATCGAGCCGGTAGAGCGCTCCTTTCTCCTGCTCTTCCTCTAAATTCATAGTCCCTGCCCAAAACCTTCCTGCAGGATCACATTTTCCGTCATTAAAGCGATTACCTGGCAAATGATTTTCCGGATCGGTGATAGGCTCCAGGTTTTCTGACATCCAGTTATAAAAGTAAAAACCATTTTGAAGCGCAAGAATGACTTCGCCATCCTCTCGCGGTTGAATTGTACCAGGATACTGTTCTAACTCTACCGTCATATTTTCATGCTGGACAGGATCATATCGGTGAATCTTTTTCTCGACAATATCCACCCAATACAGAATTTCCTTCTCTGAGTCCCAGCTTGGACCTTCACCTAATGTTGATTTAGAATCAAGTACTAATTGTATAGACATGGATATCCTCCTATAATTTGATTGCTACTATAATAACATTTCTTTCCTTTTTTTAACGATAAGCAAACCATTTGTAACTCATTCTTAAAAAAAATTACAGAAATAGGCCATCCGTCCCTCCTACTAATAGTTAGCGCTTACATTGCTTATATTCTATACAATGTTTACATGCGCACCTGTTAAAAATCGCTCGATATCCTGTCCTCATTACGATTCGATGTATTTGACTATACACATTATTCTGATAACATTATGAAAACATAGGGGAAACTTTCAAGTAACTATCAAAATAAATGTAATTACAGGAAGGTGAAAGTGTGACAAATCAACCAAAAACAAATGATCATACAACTCCCTTACGCCGGGATATTAGTGAACTGGGTAAAATGCTTGGTAATTTACTTGTTCATCATGGCGGGGAAGAGTTACTAAACAAAGTTGAAACGATTCGTCAATTGACGAAGGATCTTCGAAGTAATCATAGTTCATCTACTTACAATCAATTGAAAGAAGAAATCCAAAGCCTCAAGCCTCCTATGAGATCCCAAGTAATCCGGGCTTTCTCAATTTATTTCCACCTCGTTAACATAGCTGAACAAAACCACCGTATTCGCAGACGCCGCGAGTATCAACTGAGAGAAGACCACGGAGCTCAGCCTTTCTCTCTCGAAAGCGCCGTACTAAATTTAAAGAAAAATAATTTCTCAAAAGATGTAATTCAAAAGGTATTGGATGATCTTTCACTTGAGTTGATTATTACTGCACACCCAACGGAAGCCACCAAACGTACTGTTCTGGAAATCCAGAAGAGAATCGCAACTATTTTACAACAGCTGGATAATCCTCAGCTTACCAAAAACGAAAGAGAGAGTTTGCTGGACAGCCTTCAAAACGAAGTCAGTGTTCTATGGCAGACCAATGAACTGCGCGATCGCAAGCCAACCGTAATGGATGAGGTGCGAAATGGTCTCTATTACTTTGATGAGACGCTTTTCGATGTGCTTCCAGAAATCCATCAGGAACTGGAATATTGTCTCGCGGAGAACTATCCGGAAGAAGATTGGGATGTGCCTAATTTTCTTCGCTTCGGTTCATGGATTGGAGGCGATCGGGACGGAAACCCGAACGTAACCCCTGACATTACATGGCAGACTTTACAGAAGCAGCGTAACCTTGTACTGAACAAGTATGAAGAAGTGCTTGTTGAGTTAATGAAGCGTTTCAGTCATTCTTCTGCTCAAGTAACCGTTACAGACGAATTAATGAAATCCATAGAGGAAGAAGAACCGCTCCTTCCAAAAGGGAAGAAATGGCGCGTGGAAAAAGAAGTTTACCGCCGTAAATTCGCTATCGTTCTGGAGCGTCTGCGCCAGGTCGGTCAATCAGATTTTGGCTACAATTATGCGGATGAGCTGCTTGAAGATCTTCATCAAATTCAGGCAAGCGCCAAAACTCACCAGCCGGCCCGACGCGAATTGAAGAAATTGCGCAAACTGATTCGCCAGGTTGAATTGTTCGGCTTCCACTTAGCAACGCTCGATATCCGAAATCATAGTGGAGAACATGAGTCGGCAGTGGACGAACTGGTGCGCAAAGTAAGTATTGAAGACAACTACAGTGAGCTTTCTGAAGACAAGAAAATTGAGGTTCTGCAAAGTGTATTGAAGGATCCACGTCCTATCTCATTATTAAACGAAGATTATTCGGACAGTACCCAGGAAATGCTTACCGTCTTCCAAATGATCCGTAATGCACATATTGAGTTCGGGAAACGTTCCATTGAAGTTTACCTGATCAGTATGACAGAATCCGCAAGTGACCTGTTAGAAGTGCTCGTCCTTGCTAAAGAAGCTGGCATTTACCGTCTGCACGCCGACGGAACTGTGGAAAGCAATATTAACGTTGCTCCCCTCCTGGAAACTGTGGATGATCTCGTAGCTGGACCAGAAATCTTAAAGACGTTATTTGAGATGGATGTATATGCCAAACATCTTGAGCACCGGAATAACCACCAGGAAATCATGCTTGGTTATTCAGACGGCAGTAAAGATGGCGGTACATTGACAGCTAACTGGAGACTATATAAAGCCCAGCAGGAAATCCATACAATGGCCCGCGAATATAATATCGGACTGAAGTTCTTCCACGGGCGCGGAGGCTCCTTAGGCCGCGGCGGCGGTCCACTAAACCGAAGCCTTCTTTCTCAGCCGGAAGAAACATTGGGTGACGGTGTGAAAATTACTGAGCAAGGGGAAGTTCTTTCCTCACGCTATTTGATAAAAGATATTGCGTACCGTAGTCTCGAGCAAGGTGCATCCACCTTACTCGAAGGGGCAGCCAACGTATCCCAGGAATCAGAGCAAGCGCATAACCGTGAAGATGCATGGGAACAGGCAATGGAAGAAATTGCTGAAACTTCCTTGAAGAAGTATCAATCCTTAGTATTTGGCGACAAAGACTTCTTGACCTATTTTAACGAAGCTACGCCATTAAAAGAAATCAGCGAACTGAACATTGGCTCACGTCCAATGAAGCGTAAAGACAGTTCCAAGTTTGAAAACCTGCGTGCGATCCCATGGGTATTCGCCTGGTCTCAGAACCGCCAACTGATTCCTGCCTGGTATGCAGCTGGTTCTGGTCTCGCGAGTTACGCTGAAAATAATAACGATAGACTTGAACAGCTTCAGCAAATGTATATTAACTGGCCGTTCTTCCGCTCCACCATCAACAACTTGCAGATGGCCCTTACTAAAGCGGATATTCAAACAGCCCAGGAATATACGCAGCTGGTTAATGATCAAGAGCTTGGCGAACGAATTTTCAACAACATCGTTGATGAATACGAGCGAACAAAAGAAATTCTCCTGAAAATCTCTGGGGACGAAGAATTGCTCACTCACCAGCCAACGATTAAAGAGTCCGTACGACTGCGTAACCCTTACGTCGATCCGCTGAACTTCCTTCAAGTGGAGCTGATTAAAGAGCTGCGCGCATCGGAAGATCAAGATGATGAACTATTAACCGAAGTCCTGCTGACCATCAGTGGTATTGCAGCTGGCCTTCGTAATACAGGTTGATTCAGAACCTTATATCTTATAAAAAAGCTCACAGCTTATGGCTGTGAGCTTTTTTTGAGGATTTCTAAACGATTAATCTTCCTTACCTGCTATGTTTTCCATATGCTGTTTAAACTCTTTTATTTTTTCATCCGGCTGCAAGTTTAATTCTTTCTCTTTTCCTTTCCAAGACCTCTTCGCATCCACGGTAACACCAGTCTGCAATCCTTTAGAATCATTGATTACTCCTTCCTGCTTCCCATCAGGGTGCGGTGAAACCTCAGAGTGAACATTTTGTGAATCCTTCGACATACACACTTCCTCCTTTTTTATTAACTTGAGTGTAAGCGGAAGAATTTATTCTCATGAAGGATACATCGATATGATTTCATCCACTCATGTAATACGGGGCGAATAGGACAAAAATGGATGTACATAAACTTGGATTAAGGATAGGAGGAACCCTATGGAAATTCTAATAACCGCTGGATGCTCTATCTTGGCAAGCTCCTATATTACTTATAAATGGACTATGAAGCAAAAAAAAGAGACGTATTCCCTCGCTTATTTTCTATCCAAAACGGATCGCTCTCCTTTGAAAGAGATCATAGAAACCATTCAAAATGCCAGGAAAACCATTGATGTAGCGATTTTTCTTTTTTCCAACCACAATATAACGGCTGAGCTGATTCAAGCTTCTAAACGCGGAGTTAAAGTGCGAGTATTTACTGACCGCGAACAGGTAAAATTGTTTGCAGCACAGATTAAAAACATTAAGGAACTTACGGACCACGGGGTTGCTGTCCGTACGAATACCCACGATGGGACAATGCATATTAAAATGCTGATTGCTGACCAGAAGCATGCTTTAGTTGGTTCTTATAATTTCACTTATAATGCCGAACGGAAGAATGATGAAATCCTGCTGAGGGTGGACGATGAAAGAATGGGGCGTCAGCTGAGTTCAGTGTTTGAAGAATTATGGCAGGACGGAGTGAACTGGCAGTTTTATAAAGATCAGCCCCAGGAAAAGATTAGTTAAAGGGACGGAATTCTCCATCCTTTTTAGTATTTTTCCAATTGTTTCCCCACTAAAAGGCCGGATTAATGAAGATTCAGTTTCGAGGTATGAAGTGGGTGAAGGGACTCTATGGAACGACTCGCTTTCCGCGGGCGTTTGTTGAGCCTCCTCGAGCTAAAGCTCTCCGGGGTCTCACTTAAACCACTTATCCCGCAGGAGAGTCTTCGCCGTTCCCCTCTGCCCCCAGCGATATAAGTTTCTTTGGAAAGGCTTAGATCTCATCCTATTAAACTAACTGAAATATTGTTCAAACACCGATGGTATAAGCTTTTCGAAAGCACTTCCTTTATGCATATGCAAGGATGGTTTCGTTCCTCCACACAAAATAAACGACACCGTTCTTATACAATCGGGAGCTTATCCGTGAAAATCAACAAGGAACGTAGAAGTAAAACGAAAAGGTGCCTTCCTTTTAAATGGAAAGCACCTTTTCGTGTAATTAATCGTTATTCATTTTCACCTAACATACCTTCTATTTCACTCATAATCGAGCCTGCTTGTTCCCAATCTCCATTGGATAATGCACTTTGATATTCCTCAAATAAAGTAGAAATCTCCTGGAGTTTTTGCTCTGATTCTAACAAGTCTTGAGTGTTTTCATTTCCTTCAGGCTGTTCTTCTTCTCCTTCGCTCGGTTCAACGTCTGGATCGGTTCGAGCAAGAAGACTTTCGATAGCCTGGTCAAATGTAGGTTCCATTACAATCTGATCCCCGTAAGCAAGAATTATCTGCTTCACTTCAGGAAGGGACGTTTCGTTGGAAGATTCAATGTAGATCGGCTCAGCGTACAATACCGTATCCTGAATTGGAATGACAAGCAGATTACCTCGAATAACTTCCGAACCGCCCTGAGACCAGAGGTTTAATTGCTGAGAAATGTTACTGTCCTGGTTAATTCTATTTTCAATTTGCTGCGGACCATAAACATTTTCTTGTTTAGGAAAACGGTAAACAAATGTTTCTCCGTAGTTCTCCCCATCGTTTCTTACACCCATCCAGGCAATCATATTCTGACGATTTCTTGGTGTGTAAGGTGTCATAAGCACGAATTCTTCCTCATCACTTTCAGGGAGTTTCATGGTGATGTAATATGGTTCCATTTCTATATCTTCATCAAAGTATTTTTCTGTTGGAAACTCCCAATAGTCTTCCCGGTTATAAAATACTTCCAAGTTTGTCATATGATACGTACCATACATGGATGCTTGTATTTTAAACAGATCCACGGGATAACGGAAATGAGACTGCACATCGGACGGGATATCTTCTGTAAAGAGATCTGGAAACATTTTCTGATATGTTTGAAGCAGAGGCTCATCGGCATTAACAGCGTAAAAGTTTACTTCACCTGTGTAAGCGTCAATCGTTACTTTTACAGAGTTTCGGACGTAATTTTCTTCCCCACTGTGCGGCTCTGAGTAAGGATATCGTTCTGCCGTTAAGTATGCATCAAGCATCCAGGAAAGACTGCCATCTTCACGAACAAAGATATATGGGTCCTCATCATATTGCAGAAAAGGAGCTATTTTTTCCACTCGATCCATAATGTTTCGTTCGGCCAGCAGCTGACTGTCCCCGGTCACCTGATCCGATACAAACATTCGGAAGGATCCTGCTTCTAAACTGAAAAGCGCCCGGTTCAGACCTGAGAGCGGGATACCCGTATCTGCTTCAAAGCGTGTGGACTTATTTTCCTCACCGGAAGGGTAATCAAATTCATCTACTCCACTGTTCACAATCACATTTTGGTAGTTCTCTTCACCAAAATAAATTTGCGGACGAGTGATATCCATGACCCCTTGAGAAGGAAGATTTTTCAGCATATACTCCGGCTGCCCTTGAGCCGTGATTTTATTTACGTCACTCATTGCTATACCGTAACCATGGGTATATCTTAAGTTTTCGTTCACCCATGTTTTAGCCTGGGACGGAAGGTCCTCCGTGTTTAATTCTCTAGCTCCAAGGAATACCTGCTGATATTCTCCATCCACCTGGTATCTGTCGATATCGATATCATTGAATTCATAGTAGGTTCTGAATGTTTGAAGTTGATTATAAATATCAAGAATCGGTCTAGCATCGTTAATCCGGACGTTATTAATAGTCAGCTGGTTGCTTTCAATCAACGATTGATCCAGTGTTTCATTGCCTGGATGCTGCCGTTCATCAATCGTGTCCAGATCATATGCAGCCCTAGTGAAATTTAAATTATGCTCAAGATAAGGACTCTCTTTTGAGAATTCATTTGGTGATACTACATAGTTCTGGACAATGAGAGAGGCAGCTTGGCTTAACAGGGCTATTCCTATATAAGCAATTACAGGAATCAGCATGGCTCTATATTTGCCTCGCATCAAAGCAATAATCATCCACACTGCCCCGATAATAGCTACACCGGCTAAACCATAGGAGGCAGGAATATTAATTACATCATCTGTATAACTTAACCCATGCACCACGCTGGTTTGAAAAACATTCACTTCATTAGTCAGGAGCGTGCCGAATGGCGCTAATACATGTTGCATAGCCAAAAGCAGTGCTATTACTGCCAGGGTTCCGCCCATATGAAGCTGGGCAAAGCGACTTTTTCGGTACATATTAAAAGCGGAATAAAAGCCGATTTCAACAAGAAGCAAGAAAATTCCTAAGCCCATTAGAGTATTTACAGCAAAATTAATAAATGGCAGTTCAAACATATAAAAAGAAATATCCATGGAGAAGTGAGGGTCATTCACCCCAAAGGAAGTATTGTTTAAAAACTTCAGCCACAGCTCCCAGCCTATACCTTGAACAATACTGCTACCGAACAAGCCAACTAAGGCCGAGACTCCAATACTGATGAGACGGCCCCACTTCTTATCCCGGATTACGGATGGCAGTTCATCCCTTTCAAAATAGCGAATGTACCCTTTTCTGATCAGGGAAAGAGTTACATATGTGAGAACAAAATAAACAATGAATCCAATAATACCTAGCAAGATCTTCGTACTGAAAATTGTCGTATACACTGATTCGAATCCAAGAGAGTCCATCCAAATGTAATCGGTGATCCAACTCAGGGTAATCCATAAAAGAAAGGCAAGTACGACCAAAACTCCGAAAATTTTCCCTGCTAAGCCAAGGTATTTCTTTTGCTTCTTATTCTGCAGTGGTCGAATATTATTTGTCTGTTTATCCAACTTTCTCCTCCTCCAAGTCTATTCAGGACATGCCTCTCCTGTTTCTTCAATAAAAACGCAGTGAGCCAAAAGATCCTATGGACTAACTATATTCTATTCTATAGGAATCCGTAAAATTTCTAATTGTTCGAAACCTAACAGGCTTTCCCTATCGTTATATGTAGCTATACGTCTCCCACTGTCTATTAGTTTCATTTTTATTAAAAAAACCAGCCAAGAGATTGGCTGGTTTTTCTCACAAATTAATACAGTTTTCCCTGGCGATACATAATCGTGGATAATTTCATTACCGAATGAATATAGCAATTCTGCCTAAGCGGGAATGGATCTCCAAAGAATTGTGGTAAAATCGTGTCCATTGTATATTTCATTTTATCAAATAAGCGCTCATAAACCTGATCCTCTGTCATAAACTGCGCTTCACGTCCCTGAATCCATTCGTAGTAGGAAACAATAACCCCGCCTGCGTTCGCAAGGATATCCGGTACAATTAATACACCTTTGTCAGCAAGGTATCGATCAGCATCTTCTGTAATCGGGCCGTTTGCGCCTTCTATTATCATAGAAGCCTGAATCCGTTCCATATTATCTTCGTGAATTTGATCCTCAAGCGCAGCAAGTAGAAGAACGTCACAATCCATTTCCAGCAGTTCATCACGCTCTCTGATCTCTGCTTTAATTTCATGCTCTTCCAATTCTTCTTCCGTCGTTGGAAGTTCTCCTTCTGACTCTTCCGTGAACTTGATAAGGGCAGGGATATCCAGCCCATCATTATTGTAAAGCATGACATTATGGTCACTGACCGCTACGATTTTGTTTTGAAGATAATCGCATTGATAAGCTTCAAGCGCAGCGACAGAACCCAAGTTCCCGAACCCTTGAACCGCCACACTGAGCTTTCGATCCTGATGGTTCAAAGCTGTTTGAGCAAAAATATTCTCGGTTTCTGACAACCATTTTCTATTTTCATTTAAGAAATTGTACATCATATAACGAAAGGTGAAATAAACTCCTTTACCGGTAGCTTCACGTCTTCCAAGCGATCCGCCGTTAACCACACTTTTTCCTGTAAAGCTATTTCGGTAAGGCTCGCCAGGATGAATGTTTTTGAATTCACCCATCATCCAGTCCATTTCTCTTTCTCCTGTTCCTACATCCGGTGCGGGAATGTCTTTATCGGGACCAAGGATATCATCAAAATACTGCACATATTTCTTACATATCAAATTAAGCTCTTTAATATTGTACTCCTCGGGTTTGATAACCACGCCGCCTTTTCCGCCGCCAAAAGGAAGCTCATGCAGTGCATTTTTCAAGGTCATCAGCTTAGCCAGATTGGACACTTCTCCTTCGTTCACGGATTCGTGGAATCTTACCCCGCCTTTATAGGGCCCCACTGTATCACTGTGCTGTACACGAAATGCCGGAATACGGACAATGGTGTTGTCATCCAGCGTCACCCTCAAAAAGGATTTATGTATATGATTGGGGGTGGAAAGTAAAGCCACCAGTGATTTAAAAGCCTGTTCACGTGTCTGCGCCTGGAGATCAGGCAGGAACGATTCATCTTCCATTAAAGCTTTCATTGATTCTTCAATAATGGTCTGTTGTTTTTGCATCTTTCTGATCCTCCATTCTGTACTTTTTGTCCTGCGTCTTATTTCCTTGTCTAATGCTTTCTTTCCCTAATTTTGAAGTATGAAACGTTTTCTTTCCAAGAAATAACTTCTCTTGAATTCTAAAGCATTTGGGGTTAAAAAAACCCGACTCTCCAAGGAGAATCGGACTCTTCCTAGCTATCCAAGTATGTTATAACCTGAATCTACATATACAATTTCACCTGTAACTCCTCTGGAAAGGTGGCTCATCATGGCAAGCGTCATATCTCCAACTTCTTCCTTGGTTACATTTTTGCGAAGCGGGGCAGTGTCTTCAATCTTGTGGAGTATTTCATTAAATGAAGGCACTCCTTTTGCTGCAAGCGTGCGGATTGCTCCCGCTGAAAGAGCGTTCACACGGATATTATGCTTCCCTAGATCTGCTGCTAAATATTTTACAGTAGATTCTAGTGATGCTTTGGCCACTCCCATCACATTGTATCCTTCCACAACGCGCTCAGCACCGAGATAACTCATTGCTGTTATTGCGCCTCCTTCTTTCATATATGGGTGGGCAGCTTTGGCAACCGCAATTAGTGAATAAGCGCTTGTATCCTGAGCAAAGGCAAAGCCGCTTCTTGAAGTATTAAGAAATTCGCCTTTTAAATCCTCCGCGTGAGCGAAGGCGATGGAATGTACCACCCCGTGAATACAATCCACTTTTTCTCCAATCCCCTGAAAAGCTTCCTGAATACTTTCATCACTATTAACATCACAGGGAACGACCGCTTCTGCTATCATTTCATTCTCATCCAGCAGCTTTTTTAATTTTGTATAAGAACGATCTTTCCTGTATGTAAAAATAAGGTTTGCCCCTGCTTTATATAGGGACTGAGCGACACCCCAAGCCAAACTGCGGTTATTCGCTACACCCATGATCACTACATTCTTGCCTGCCATCTTTAGTAAATCTTCCATATGAACCTCCATTAAACGTTATTAATAACTGATATCATTACCATCCTATCATAATTTATGTGAGGCTATTTACTGAATGGTTATGAATGATGGCTACTTAATTTACAATAGACCACTTCTAAAATTCAACGCTGATCTGGATCTAATGAAAGGTAAAAACGCCTTAAATACAATTTCCGTGATAGTTTTCCGGCTACCATTTCCTAAAGCTTTGGCTTTATTAAATCTCAGTATTGATTTTACAGATAAGCTCCCTTTTCTGGATGACTTGAATTCGAGATAGTTAGGTCCGTTACGTAAGATGGAAAGGGTTGGTGGGGAAATAACTCGCTTTCCTATGGGGGAACGGTGAGCTTCCTCGCTCGTTTCACTCCCTGCGGGATCTCACCTAGTTCCTTCTCCCATGGGAGTCTCATCATTTCCCCAACAACCCAAGATGTTTAAGAAAAACGGACCCTTCTAGAAGAGAAAGATTCTCCTACTTAATCTGGATTAAATTCGTTTGTGGCAGGCTATTGCGGGTTCCTTAATATAAGTAGAAAACCACATGGTCTAATTCCTCATCACGCAGGTGATGTTTGAAGTGTTTTTAGCTTCTGATTTGGCAAGGGCCGGAGGGGGAAGATGTAGACTCCTGCGGGATGAACATGATCGGTGAGATCCCGCAGGGCTGTTAAGCCCGAGGAAGCTCACCACATGCCCGCGGAAAGCGAAATCGTCCCCCTCCGGACCTTCCTCATAACCAATACCTCGAAACCGAGTCTTAAAGTGAACGGCCCTATTGAGTAATAAGTCACTTATGAAAAATCAACAATAAACTTTAACAGAGCCAAAGCTTTAGTTAGATGACCTTTTTAGCTCTATATGAACAAAGCGTTTGTTCATAGTCGAAAAAGACTTTCCTGTTATTACTGAAATCGGCTGGCGAAAAATGGGACCGTCAAAGACAAAAGTATGAAATTCCCCATGTTCCCCGCAAGGATCAACAGAAGACGGGAGACGGTTTAAGAAGTCATTCGAATATTCTTCACCCATAAAATCCGGGGAAAGCTGATCGGTATCAACTGTGGTCACGATTGCCATAAATCCACTATTAATAAATTCATTGGCAATTATTCTAGAATCAGCTTTCCAGAGCGGGTAATAACCTTCCATCCCCAGCCGGTCCAACATTTCATCACGATAGGTGCGTATATCTTCCAGAAACAGGTCAGCATAGACAACCGTGTAAATCCCCTGCTTCTTAAACTCTTCGAACAACTTTTGAAGTTCCTGTTCATAAATTTCATTCGATGCCTGCGAGGGCAATTCTAATTCGTAATGAGGCAGACCGATGGCTTCCGCTTGCCTAGCAAGCCAAGTTCGCTTCACTTCATGCATCGGCAGACGGTCACTCTCAGAAGAAACGGTGGAAAATAAACCTTTGACTTTAACATTTGGATCATTTAACAATTTGAATAGTGCAAGGGAGCTGTCCTTACCTCCACTCCAGGACACGATTACATTCTTCATAGACTCTCTCCTTTTCTACTTTCTTTAAGTTTAGCGGATGAAAATATAATAAAAAACCTCCTGCCCTTTTGTGAGCAGAAGGCTTAGTTTATTTTTTACCCGTCCAGTAAGCACCGTCCTCCATATGGGCAAACGGAATATCAGTATCGACAAGTCCTGTAATCTTTTCCTGTTGGATATCTTCACCGCTCAGCCATTGATTAAAATCAAATTCTACAGGCGGCTGATCTCCTCCGAGGGCAAACCACGCTTTCATTTCCTGAGGCAGGTAGCCAGCCGTATGAATCGTACCTGCCCAGCTGCTGTATAGTTTAGAAAACACGCCTCTTGTAGTTCCATTCATGAATTCAAACGCTTCTTCCGCATTCTGCAAGGAACTGCGGTTTGTATTGATCGCGCTTTCCCGCTTTTTAGAATCAACAAGGTGGTTCCGATTTTCTTTGGTCAGAATCTCAAAGTGATTGGTGCAAACATTCGATTCTCTCACCTCTACCCCTCTTGGGGAAGCTTCAATTACAAATGTTTGGTTGCTCTTATCAAAAACGGTATAGCTGAACGAATGGCGGTGAGGAATTTGTTTGAGCATATTCACCGCTTCTTCAACACTGGCACAGGATTCGAGCACGAGCCGCCCGATCGCACAGCAGATAAACCCATCTCCCGGACGTTTCCTGTGCATAAAATTATATCCGAGCACAAGCCCCTTTTCATTCATGCCGTCCATTCTTCCTGTAATTCTCTGGGTCGGTCCGATAATAGCGTATCCTTGATCGGTTGGCTGAAAAAGACTGTAGCGTCCTTCATAGGTTTTCGGCATATAGTCATAATTCCGAATGAAATAACCTTCCCCGGTCATGATGGAACAGCCGGAACGTTTGTAGTCTATGCGATAGCCGCCAAACTCTTTCATGATGCGTTCCATCGACCAGCCGAGAGCATCTCTCAGCCCAAGGAGTTCATCCCACAAACCTGGCGCAAAACGGGTGATGGCTTCTTTTACCTCCTGGGCTTCGACTGTAAAACGAGGTTTTCTTACTTTCCATTGTTTTTCTCTATTTTTAACAGACCACGAATTTCGTAATAATTCACCTTGATAATAGCCAAAATTATAATGACTGCCGCGAAATTGTATGATGTCACTATGTACGTTTTTCATTCAGAATTCCTTTCTACGATGGTTTATGTAGTCACTTTACCATTTTCTTTTCACTGCCATAAAGATATTTGCACCATAGCTTGACAAAGAGCTAAATTAGCAGTAAAAAAGTCCTTACACTAAAGGGCCGGTTAGTTGAAGACTCAGTTTCGAGATATCTTGTAGAGAAAGGGACTCCAGGGAACGGCTCGCTTTCCGCGGGCATGTGGTGAGCTTCCTCAGGCTTCGCCTTCCGGGATCTCACCGATCATGTTCATCCCGCAGGAGTCTTCGCCGTTCCCTTCCGCCCCTTTGCGATCATTGAGAGCTCAAAATTCTCTGCATAAACGCCTTCCAATGAACAAGTATAACCTAGGATCCTACGAGGGTATAACTGTAAAAACCCTGTTATATAAGCATTTTGAGGCAGATTCAGAATGGCTTCTATCTCCTATAGCAGGGTCCGTTCACAAGAAATGGCTGGGTTGGTGGGGAAATGAAGAGACTCCCGTGGGAGAAAGAGCTAGGCGAGACCCCACAAGGAGCGATAGCGACTGAGGAGGCTTGCCAGTTCCCCCACAGGAAAGCGAGTTATTTCCCCACCAACCCTTTTCCATCTAGAGTAACGGGCCCATTTATCTCGAAACTGAGTCTTAAAGAAAAGGGAGCTTTTCTTTAACATGCCCCTGCTGAGTTAAGGGATCTTAATAATTACTCTGATATTTTTGGGGTATCCTCACAAAATAGGAGAAACTCGTGAAACTTGTCACGAATTGCTCACTTCTTCTAGTTTTTCAGAGAGAATTTTGATAATCTTAAAATAGTAAGAAAACCGTAAGCGTTTTCGACATAAATCGGTGATGCACCTAAATGTGAGCAGCTGAGAATGAATTTAAAAAGGTGGTGTTGATGCATGAAACGGTTAGTCATATTAGGCGGCGGGTACGGTGGCCTCAATATATTACATGGACTTCTAGATGATTTACCAAAAGATGTACATATCGTTGTTGTGGACCGTAACCCCTACCATTCACTAAAAACTGAATTTTACACGATCGCTGCCGGTACAGAATCAGATCGTCATGCCCGTGTGGATTTTCCTAAACATGATCAAGTAGAGTACGTCTTCGATGAAATTGAAAAAATTGATATTGAAAACGAAAAGGTATTAATGAAAAACTTCGCCTATGACATCGAGTACGATTACCTTGTAATTGGACTTGGATGTGAAGACAACTATCACGGAATTGAAGGTGCCAGGGAATTTACCGAAAGTGTACAATCTTTTTCACAAGCCAGAAGTGCAGGCTATTCTATTAATAATTTGGGAGCCTACGGTAAAGTCACGATTGTCGGGGCAGGCTTAAGTGGTATTGAAGTAGCTTCTGAAGTACGTGAAAGCCGTTCTGATTTAAACATTCGTTTACTCGATCGTGGTGAGACAGTACTGAAAGCATTCGATCATAAGATTCAGAAGTACGTGGAAAAATGGTTCCATGAGCACGATGTTGAAGTTATTCACAACGCAAATGTAGAATACGTTGAACGAGATGGTGTATGTAATAACGGACTCTGCTATATGAATGACGTCACTGTCTGGACAGCAGGCGTACAGCCGAATTACTTGGTTAGAGAACTTCCTTTTGACAAAGATGTTCAAAATAAGATCATTGTTAATGATTACTATCAAGTTCCAAGCTATCAAAACGTTTACGTAATCGGGGACTGCGCATCTGCCGAACACTCTCCAAGTGCTCAATTAGCAGGGCAACAAGGAGAAAAAGTAGCGGAAGTCATATTGGCCTTTCTTAAAAACCGTGTGCCGGAACCTCCTGGTGAGGTTAAACTAAAAGGCGCTTTAGGTTCTCTTGGTAAGAATGATGGCTTTGGCAACATGCTGCAAAAACCGATGACCGGAGTTTTACCAAGGCTTGCCAAATCAGGAGTCCTCTGGTTAAGCAAACGCCACTAAACTAATTTCTATTTAAGAAAGCCATTTTCCACTGAGGAAAATGGCTTTCTTTATTAAACGCGTACTGGTTCCAGCAGTCGCCCTAAATACTTAGCAAGCTCAAGCATCCCGTACACGCCGGCTTTTTCTTCTGCATCGGAATTATAATTCGTATTCGTGTTTACATCATAAGCGTATAAGTTCCCTTTTTGATCTTGAATAGCTTCAATAGCGGCAACTTGGATATTATTCGCCTGGAGAAAAGCTTCGAAGTCGTCAATAATGGCTGGACGGTAATTTTCCAGAATTTCAAATTTTGCTTTTTCCTGTGATTCTTCTGCGTCGGTTGGGCAGAATTGATCCTCAATTGAGCAGGCATCAGCTGGACACAATTCAAATCCTTCGGAAGTGTCCACTTTCACTCCATAGAGAAACTCCCCGTTTATGAACTCATGACGTACGATATACGGCTCGGGTGCTTCGATATATTGTTGAATTAACGTGACTCCATCGACAGGTTCTTCAAATCCTGAGCCTTCCACATATTCTTTAAGTGCTTCTTTAGAGTGAAACAGCTGCACGCCCTGTCCTTTACCAGCACGGTTATGCTTCGTGATAAATGAATTCATTCCCAGCTGATCTGCAGCTTGCAAAATATTCTCTTTCCCAACAGCGGAGATAGTTTTTGGAGTGCGGATCCCTTGTTGATTCAGTGCCATGTATTGATTTACTTTACTTATTTCAAGGTTCAACGCTTCTGTTCCATTTACGACAGTTCTACCGTGGCGTTCCAGCCAGGAAAGAACCGCCCCCGCAAATTCAGGAGCATAACGGTGGTTTCTCGTGTGAGAGGATGCACTGATCCGATTGTAGAAAATCCCTTCCGGCGGCTCTTCTGTTAAGTCTAATGTACCTTGATCCAGGTGCCATAATTCATATGGCAGTTCTAATTCTTCTAAACGTTCTGTTAAGTGAACGGTCCACTCATCGTTCTCGTGGAGTACATAAATTTTGCTCATAAAAAGGAACTCCCTTTCTGTAATAACAATTTCTTTTATCTTAACATAAAAAACCTATCTGTTTACTAGGAATAAGATTATGATACTTGCTAAATCTACTTCGTTATGGCAGAGTAAAATTATAACGTTGTTCATCAAATTGAATAGTTTGAATGTAGGGGGACCAGTATAGCTGGTTGAGATTGTATCCTTTTATGATACTGACCCTTAGAACCTGAACTGGTTGATACCAGCGTAGGAAACATAAGTAGCCGATATTCTGATCGTTTACTATATATGCACCCTAGGTTATGGTACCAGGGTGCTTTTTTGTATGGATTAAGCTCTTATTACCTCAGACGGTTCCCCCTCTTTTCTATTAATCTCTCTGATGGACATATAATTGGGAGGGAAGCAATTGAAAAAAATAATCACCATTTTAACTGCAGCTTTGTTAGTAACGGCATGCTCATCCAATAACGGCAAGAGTGAAGAAGCTGCAGCCAATCAAGAGGAAATGAATTCGGTTCAGCTGGTACTCGATTGGACTCCTAATACCAATCATACCGGGATCTATGTGGCCCAGGCAGAAGGTTTTTTTAAGGAACAAGGTCTGGATGTAGAAATCATGCTTCCAGGTGAAGCAGGTGCTGATCAGCTCGTTGCTTCCCAGAAGGCCGACTTCGGGATCAGTGCTCAGGAAACATTGACGGAAGCTCGTATTCAGGATATTCCTGTGGTATCGATCGGAGCTATTATTCAGCATAATACCTCAGGTTTTGCCTCTCCTAAAGACAAAGATATTACCTCGCCCGCTGATTACGAAGGAAAGACGTACGGAGGCTGGGGAGCTCCAGTTGAAGAAGCGGTGCTCTCTTCTCTCATGCAAAAAGAAAATGCTGATGTATCCGAGGTTGAGATTGTCAATATGGGAAATACGGACTTTTTCACAGCCGTGGAACGGGATATCGATTTTGCGTGGATTTATTACGGGTGGACAGGTGTGGAAGCCGAACTTCGAGGACAGGAGCTTAATATGCAATATTTAACGGACTACTCTGAGAAACTGGATTATTATACGCCTGTATTAACAACGAGCGAAATGATGATTAATGAAAATCCTGAAACTGTACAAGCATTTATGGCTGCCGTATCAAAAGGGTACGAATATGCAATCGAAAAACCGGAACAGGCGGCTGATATTCTTATTGAAGCTGTACCGGACCTTGATCCAGAGTTGGTAAAAGCCAGTCAAAAATGGCTGTCGCCTAAATATAAGGAAGACGCGGATAAATGGGGCGTCCAAAAGGAGAAAATTTGGAAGAACTACGCTGAATGGATGTACAATCATGACTTGCTTGATGAAAAGCTGAATGCTGAAGAAGCATTCACGAATGAATTTCTACCAGAACCAAAAGGAGGAAAATGAGTTGGCTAATTCACTTGTCAGCATTCAAATCATCCCAAAAACCGAGAAAAACGAGGATGTTATCCCTTATGTAGATCATGCGATATCACTAATTGAAAATTCCGGACTGAAATACGAAGTCCATCCTCTGGAAACAACAATAGAAGGAGAGCTTCCCACAATTTTTTCTTTAATCGAACAAATGAACGAGGCTATGGTTGAAAAAGGGTGCAGGAACGTCATTTCTCAAATTAAAGTGCTTTATCAGCCATCAGGAGCTTCGATGGATGATTTAACATCGAAATATCGAACATGACCCAAAGAATCATCAAAGGATGGAGGCCTGCTTCAGTCCTCCTCCTTTTCATTCTTTTATGGGAGCTCGGCAGTCGGTGGTTTGAAGTACCTGAGTGGCTTGTACCTCCGCCAAGCTTAATTATAGAAACTGGAATAAACAGCTGGGCAGATTACGCTCCACACCTCTTTTCAACCATTCGTTTAACTTTTTTCGGCTTTATGATTGGGGCTGGCTTCGGACTGTTACTCGCGGTCTTGCTTCACCTGCTTCCGTCAGTAAGAGAAGCCCTTTATCCTTTATTGATCTTGTCACAAAACATCCCTATTATCGTGCTTGCCCCCTTACTTGTTATATGGTTTGGATTTGGGGCTTTACCTAAATTGATTATTATCGTGCTTGTGTGCTTTTTCCCCATTGCCATAGCAGCCATGGATGGTCTGCGACAGACAAACCCTGAATGGATGCATTATATGAAAATGGCGGGTGCGACAAAAAGCCAGATTTTCAGGAAACTGGAATGGCCAAGCGCCCTGCCATCCATTTTTTCCGGAGTGAAAATTTCAGCGGCCTATAGTGTCATGGGCGCTGTAATCTCGGAATGGCTGGGGGCCAATAAAGGCATAGGCGTTTATATGACACTCGCTTCTTCCTCTTTCCGTACAGATCGGGTTTTTGTAGCCATTTTTTTAATTATGGGGTTAAGTCTTCTTTTTTTCTTACTTATTAACTTACTGGAAAAGAGACTCACAAACTGGCAAAGGAAAGGAAGTGGTACTCATGAATAAATTAGTTGTCGATCAGCTGACGAAATCCTTTGATTCCTCTATTATTCTTCAAAATGTGAGCTTCTCCATTCAAGAAGGAGAATTTGTTTCCATACTAGGCCCTTCCGGCAGTGGGAAAAGTACGCTGTTTCATTTAATCGGCGGGCTCTATCCGCCCGATTCAGGGGAAATTTATATTAATGGAGAGCGGACCACGGGTGAAAAAGGCAGGATTAGTTATATGCCTCAGAGTCCCTCTCTCCTTCCATGGCGAACCATTTTGGAGAACGTCGTCCTTGGCAGCGAAATTATTGAACAACCAAATAAATCGAATGCTCTCCACATGATTCAACAGGCAGGACTTGAAGGCTATGAACATGCCTATCCATCCCAATTATCCGGAGGGATGAAACAAAGGGCTTCCTTCATAAGAAGCTTACTCAGTCCGCAATCCTTAATTTGTTTAGATGAGCCTTTCTCCGCTTTAGATGAGTTCACCAGGATGGACATGCAGGAATGGCTGCTGTCTATTTGGACGGAACATCGGCGGTCTGTTCTATTTGTTACCCATAACATCGAGGAAGCTATATTTCTATCAGACCGGGTTATTGTATTATCAGACCGGCCGGCAAAGGTCCAGAGAGAGTTCACCATTCCATTTGACAGACCCCGGCATTCTTCTCTTATGCTGACTCGTGAATTTTTAAAATGGAAGAAAGAAATCTTTGAAGAATTGAGGGTATTGGTATGACTGCTTCGATCATAGATGCTCACATACATTTTGATCTCTACCATAAGGAAGATCGATTGAAGATACTGGAACGTTTAGCGGCCACAGGCATATCATCCATGATTAGCGTATCCAGTCATCTTGAATCTGGAATGACGAATCTGGAGCTCGCTCTGGACGATCAAAGAATTAAACCGGCTCTTGGTTATCATCCGGAGCAGCCGCTTCCTTCTAAAGATGAAATTCATGAAATCTCTTCTTTGGCTCGAAGGTATAAAAACAGCATTGCAGCCATAGGAGAAGTCGGACTCCCCTATTATTCCAGAAAAGAAGATCCGTCTATAGACTTGGAATCTTATGTAACACTGCTTGAACATTTT
Source organism: Halobacillus sp. K22 (assembly GCF_052246795.1). Taxonomy (NCBI): domain Bacteria; kingdom Bacillati; phylum Bacillota; class Bacilli; order Caryophanales; family Bacillaceae; genus Halobacillus; species Halobacillus sp. K22. Next base: position 20,144 of record NZ_JBQQCN010000033.1, read on the forward strand.
ATTAAGCTTGCGAAAGAGCTAGACAAACCTATTGTTTTACATGCCATCTACGAAGATGCCGATCTCGTTTGCGGTCTGTTACAAAAACATGGAGTGAAAGATGCACACTTCCACTGGTTCAAAGGAAGTTCCGCAACGGTTCATTCCCTGATTAAGAATAACTATTATATATCCGTTACCCCTGATTGTGTCTACAAGTCTAAAATTCAGAAGTTAATTGAGGTATACCCGCTGAATCGAATCATGGTCGAAACGGATGGCCCGTGGCCGTTTGAAGGACCGTTTAAGGGCAGGATCACTCATCCTGAAATGATACATGACTCGATCTCCAAGATTAGTGAAATTAAAAAACTTCCTTTACAAACCGTGTACCGCACTATTTATCAAAATACCACAAGTTTCTTCCGGCTCTAAAAAGCAGACGATTCTACAAAAAAGCAGTGCCGTTAACATTCGTCCAACAGTTGTGGGCACTTTAACGGCACTGCTTTTCATAATTACTAGTTTACTCTGTCGTGTTTCCTTCTGCAGGAATAGGATGATTGCGATAAATTTCTGCCAGGTGAGTAGTATTGTATCCAAGCTTCGTGACTTGGCTTTTCGTGAAGTCATTTTGTATGCCTTCCGCTTCCATATAGGATGGGCCTGGGCCTGCCTCTCCTACCCAATAAGCATCTACGTTTGGTGGAATAGTAAACCCAAGAGCTGCAAGTCGGTAAAGAATACTTTCTGCCACTTTCTTCGCACCGTCTTCATTTCCGGTAATGACCATTCCAGCCACTTTGTTATAAAAGATAGGCTGACCTTTTTCATTGGTCTCACTTCCGCTGCCGTTCAACCGTTCAATTAGCTTGGTAGCAATACTGCTTTGCTGTCCAAGCCAAATAGGCGATCCAACGATTAAAATGTCGGAAGCTTTTATCTTTTCTAATACTTGCGGCCACTCATCTCCGCCGCCTAAGTCTGCGCTGATACCTGGTGGTATATGGTAGTCTGCCAAACGAAGAGATTCATATTCGACTTCTTTTCTATCATAGATTTTTCCTACTTCTTCCCAAAGTGCCTGCGTATTGGATGGTTCTTCAGACTTCTTTAAAGAAGTATTGATGAACAAAGCTTTTAATTTACTCATGATTATTCCTCCTTCTTTCTTATCCTTATTACACATTCCCACTTCCATTTTATAACAAACCTTGTGTGAGGCTCCGTAAGAAAGGGTACTGATAAGGAAAGAAAAATAAGGAGGTCATCTCATGAGTCCATTGAACTTAAACGAACAAGTTCCTGATTTTACCTTGCCTGGCGTTTCCGGAAATAAATTTTCCTTTAAGAATTTCCTTAATGAAAACAGAGATGACTGGCACTTGCTGATTTATTTCAGGGGCTCCTGGTGCCCGGCCTGCATAGAAGAGTTGAAAGGTTTAGAAGAAAGCAAAGAATATTTCGATAGACATCAGGTGCGCCTTACAACCATATCGGCAGATCATAAGGACAGTCTTCAGAATATGGTGAAGAAACACGGGCTTTCCTTCCGGGTTTTAGCTGATCAAGAACTCGATGTTTTGAAGCAATATGGTATTCACTATCATGATGAAAACAGTCCTTATGAAGATCATGGGACCCATGGCGAACCTGCTTATTTTTTAACCGATGGAGATGGGAAACTCCTTTATCAGCAGCGTCAGACGAGTCCTTTCGGCCGTCCGCATCCAAAGGAACTCCGTAAAATCATCCAGTATATAAGAAAAAACCTTAAGTGAAAATATTCCATTAAAAGAGCCGTTCCTATTTGGGTAGGAACGGCTCTTTGTTAAATTATCCGGCTTTTTTAGCCACCACTTCTTTATTTATCATTTGTTTTTGTTTAATTAGCTGTCTGACAAACCATAAGGCCACGGCCGTCCATATAACCGCACCAATAATCATGGAATTTGAGTAAGCAAGTCCAAAACCTTCCGGAGCGTAGAAAATGTAAGAACTCACTACGGCCGTCATAAATAAGGCAGGCACACTGCAAATCCAATGAAATTTTTGGTTTTTAAGCAGATACATAGCCCCTGTCCACAACATAACGGTAGCCACAACCTGGTTGGACCATCCTACATAACGCCAAAGAAAACTGTAATCCATCTGAGTAAGCAAGAAAGCTGGAACGGCTACAGGAATGGCAAATAGAACTGGCACCCATTTTCCATTCAGCTCTTTGCTAAGAAGAGGTTTCACTGCATCTGCCAGCATCATCCGTGAAGAACGCAGCGCGGTATCTCCCGTGGTAATCGGCAGAATAATTACACCAAGCACGGCAAGAACCCCACCAAAGGTACCAAGTGTTGTACTGCTGATTTCGTTTACGACACCGGCTGGCCCACCTGCATCCAGTGCAGCTTGCAGAGCCCCAGTGCTTCCGAAAAACGTCATCCCAGCGGCTGCCCAGATTAGAGCAATAATCCCTTCAGCAATCATAGCACCGAAGAACACTTTGCGCCCTTCGCTTTCTTTTTTCAGCGTACGAGCGAGGATCGGACTTTGTGTACTATGGAAGCCTGAGATTGCACCACAGGAAATGGTGACCATCAGCATAGGCCAAACCGGCAGTTCCTGAGGATGCAGGTTGCTTAGTGTAAGGTTTGGAATCGATTGGTCGAAAAAGAAAATTCCAATCCCTATAGAGACGGCCATAAAGATCAATACAGCACCAAAGATCGGATATACTTTTCCAATAACTTTATTTACAGGCAGCAAGGTGGCTACCAAAAAATAAGCAAAGATAATAATAATCGATGTTAAGAATCCTAGCGGCGTTACCTCGGCCATTAACTGGGCCGGTCCTGCCGTAAAGGCTGCAGCGACGAGCACCATAAGAGCAATAGAAAGTAAATTAATAACGGTTTTCACCGGCTTGCCTAAATATTTGCCGACCAATTCTGGATATTGAGCGCCTCTATGGCGAAGGGAAAGCATCCCGGAGAAATAATCGTGTACCGCTCCTGCAAATATGGAACCTACAACAATCCATATAAATGCTACAGGACCGTACAGAGCTCCTAATACGGCGCCAAAAATCGGACCCAGACCTGCAATATTAAGCAGCTGGATTAAACTCGCTTTCCACCAGCTCATAGGCATAAAATCGAAGCCGTCATTTTTGGTATAGGCAGGCGTTTCCTGCTGATCATTTATACCAAAAATTCGCTCCACCACCTTCGCGTATACAATGTAACCGACAATAAGTAATAAGATGGAAGCGATAAATGTGACCATCGCTGAGCCTCCTTTCAAAAATGAATGTAAGGAGTATTCTAGCTAGACCATCAAGGAAAGACAACCCAAATTCCGAAAATTTATTTTTTTCTCTTTTTTTTCTTATCTCTAAAGCGTTTACATTGCTGATTGCCCATCTTACAGGGAATTGAGGGGGATTTTTCCACTTAGATCATTAGCTAGTGTTCGTAATATCCATCTACTAAGAAAGCTTCCAATTATGGAAAATTTTTTCACTGCTCAAGCCTCAGTATTTCAGGTAGAACCTTTAGATTCTCAAAGGTTGCCCGATTATTTTACTGCTTGTCTCTGTTAAATGTTGTGGTTGATTTATTATCAGAGATTTATTCAACAATCGGGCCGGTTAGTTAAGACTCGAATTCGAGGTAAATCGTGGTCCGTTACTTAAAAGGTATAGGGTTGGTGGGGAAATAACTCGGCTTGTTCCATCACCCAGACACTCGAGACATAAGCCGTTCATCAACGGATGGAAAAACCGCCATCCTTTTGATGCTCGGCTTATGCTGTTCGTGTCTTTCGGGGTGACTGCACATTTGAACACTTTCCTATGGGGGAACGGTGAGCTTCCTCGCTCGTTTCACTCCCTGCGGGATCTCACCTGATTCCTTCTCCCGTTCTTACACTCATGATCGATGGAGTCATAAGCAAATGCCTAAACGGCGTGGAGTGCTATCCAGCTCCAGCACCTAGCGGCTAGTGAGACTTCCCTCACTTCTGTACGATAAGGCAACATCGAATCGCTTTGCTCTTCGTGTTTTCTTTATCTCCGCCAGCTCAGTCCAGTCCATACGCCGCTGACCAAGGTGCTTCCACTTTCAAGCTGGGAGTCTCGCCATTTCCCCACCAACCCAGTCACGGGAGAATAACCGGACCCTCTGAAAAGAGAGTATCCTTTACTCCTTACCCCGCCTGACTGCTTATATAATAGGCTATCCCGCACAGTTCCAGACTGGAATAGTATCTACGCCCATGTGATTATTTCTTCTCAAGCGGGTGAAGGATGAAGCCGTTTCGAGTTTCTCATTCGGCCAGGTCCGGAGGGGAACGGGGAGACTCCTGTGGGATAAACATGATCGGTGAGACCCCGGAAAGCGTTAGCTTGAGGAGGCTCAGCACAGAAGAGGAGGTTCGACTAAGAACGCCACGTCGTGTGGCAACGTCGAACGACCCTGCGTCGTGCAGGGCCGGAAAGCGAGTCGTTCCCCGCAGGACCTAACTCTCTCCCTAAATATCTCGGAACTGAGTCTTACAGAAACGGGAGCTTTTCTGTAAAATTAACATGGAGATTTATCTAAGACTGTTTTTTCACAAATATGTACTATGAACATCTTGGATTTGCTCATAAAAAAATCCTTTCCAAAATGGAAAGGATGGTCCATAACTTTAAAAACTGCCACTTCAATGGAAAATGGTTAAGTTTCCCGCAGTCGTTTATACGATTATTGAAGTGGCATTAACCTAAACCTACCACAGCTTATTCTGTACATCAAGCCGGTAGAATAAGAAAAGGTTCCTAGTTTTGCTTGGATGGAAGACTCCGTTTATACTTCCCGAATTTATTTAATAGTTCATCCAGCTCTTGCGAAATTTGAACAAGTTCTTCGTCGGTAGGATTCTGATTATATATTTCATACATCCGAATTCTAAGTTCCTCAATCTGCTTCTCTAAGCGTGCTTTGTAATCCACACTTCCACTCCCTTCTGGAATTATTTTTCCCCCGGTACTTCCCCTTAAACTTGTTCTTGAAGGATTCATATTAAAATTGATGACGTTCAATCCTCCAGAAGGACGATGTAAAAATTGTCGATTATTGCCCAGGGAATAAATAGCTCTGTTTCTGATTTTTTTCATCTCATGTTAGGATAGATTCAACTATATAGTTAGGAGTGACTTTTATGTTTAAGCCCGTTCAGACAGAACACGCACCAGCCGCGATTGGACCTTATTCTCAGGCTAGCGATCTCGGTAATTTAGTATTTATCTCAGGACAAATTCCCCTTGACCCTGCTTCTATGGAATTTGTATCGGATGATGTTCAAGAGCAGGCTCATCAAGTAATGAAGAACATTGGAGCCATATTAGAAGAAGCAGGATTGTCATATAAAAATTTAGTTAAAATGAATATTTACCTGGATTCAATGGATGATTTCGCCACTGTTAATGAAATCTATGCCAGTTACTTAAGCGAACCTTACCCGGCACGTGCTGCCGTTGAAGTCAGCAAACTTCCCAAAGGTGCCAAAGTAGAAATTGAAGCCATTGCTTCCCGCCAATAAAAGGAAAAGCAGAGCTCTCGAAGCTCTGCTTTTTTAATCCTCATCTTTAACGTCAGGGTCGTCCGGGATAGGTTCACTTAAATAATCCTGAATCATTGCCCGGTATTTCTCCATCTGTTCCAGGTGAGTACTGAATTGGTTCTTATTAATAAGATATTGTTCACCATCATAGACAGCTCGTATTTTATTCCCTCTAATCATTTTCTTCACATACTCCTCAGGTACATCCAAAAACTCTGCTGTTTCAATTATAGTTAAATACACTTTTCCACCTTCTTTTCTCTCCTTTCATTATAAAATAACGAACGGAAAATCATAACCTATATCCGCATTTTTTCAGGAATGGTTCTGTTACATCTCACTGCTTATTTATTATACGTCTCCTTTTCCACACAAAATGTGCGACGTAGAGTGTTCAATGTTTCCAGACGAGACTGAGGAGTTAGCCGCACTTCCTGTATTTCCTGTTTACACCGCTCGTCTGATTTATAGGATGAGCAAGCAAGTCGAATTTCCAAATATTAATATTTATTTTTATCACATGATTTAGTTTCTATATTACTATAACAGGGAAACTCTTATTTGAACCTAGAGAAAAATTACTAAGTGAGGTGTTGGATCATGAGTTCTAATGCATCTTCTGGTGCACAAAAAGCAAAAGATGCCAAAGAGGAAATTAAACCGTGGATCAGACGGCTGGCACGTTTCGGTTATATGGCCAAAGGTGTTGTTTATGCCCTGGTAGGAATCCTGGCCTTTATGGCTGCTATCGGCGTGGGCGGTAAGACGACAGGCACCTCCGGCATGCTGAGATCATTAGCCGGCGTCCCCACAGGCAATATCATTTTATGGATTATTGGAATTGGACTTATCTGTTATATTGTCTGGGTTTTTATAAAGGCTATCAAAGATCCTACAAATGAGGGCACAGGTGCCAAAGGAATTATTTCCAGAATCGGTTATATGGTGAGCGGTGTCGTATATGGAGCCCTGGCCCTCAATGCAATCAATATTGCTTCAAATGCTGGAAGCAGCAGCGGCGGTGGAGGTTCCAAGCAGACAATGTCTGCTAAACTGCTCGCACAACCATTTGGAGCCTGGATTATAGGAGCTGTTGGAGTCATTATTATTGGATATGGTCTTTATGAATTGATTGGCGGTGCCACGCAGAAGTTCCTTAAGAAATTCAGAACCGGAGAAATGGATCACCACGAATACAATGTGGCTAGAAAATCAGGTACCGCAGGACTAATCGCACGTGGTTCTGTTCTCGGTCTCATTGGGTATTTCTTCGTACAAACCGCCCTTACTTCCAATCCGGATCAGGCAAAAGGGCTTGACGGAGCTCTGTCTGAAGTAGCTCAGACCCCGTTCGGTCAATGGATTCTGGGTGTAGTGGCCGCAGGACTAATCCTTTACGGAATTTACCAGATCATACGAGGACGCTACGAACATATGAGCTTTGGTAAAAGAAAATAAAACACTAAAAAAGCCTTCCCACTTAAATGGGAAGGCTTTTCTGATATATTGCCGCGAATGTACCGACGACCACATTCGTCGTTTAGCTCTTAAGCTCATACTTCGTCTTACGCAAACAGCTCATCGCAATACTACTATACCACTGATCACCTATTATTACAATAGCCGTGCTTTGACACCACCTCATATGCTATACTAAACAAATTAATACATGGTTCAGGAGGCTCTCATGCTAACATTTGAAGAAAAAATATCGATTATAGAAGAATTTGAAGAATTGGATAGAAAAGAAGTATCACTAGGACGGTTAAATTATCATTTTGAGGAAAGTAAATATGATAAAAAAATCGTCGTCTACCGCCTTCACCCGAATGGAAATGGTTTTGTATATACGGGAGAATTAGAGGATTATCCGACGGATCAAAAAGGGATGACCAATATTAAAGATTACGAAGCGGATGACTTAAGGACCATTATCCGGCACTCTATTGACTCTCTTTCGCTGACTCAGGCAGAAAAAAATCCAGTTATGGAAGAATGGTTAAATCAGCACGACCAGGCCCTCATTCTTATGAGGGAAGATGATGGTTATAACGTGTACGCAGAAGAACAGCTTGAAGGTACTTTCAACTCCTACGAAGAAGCTGTGAACTTTTTAGAGCAAGAAGGATTCAGCCGCCTGTAAGATGGGTATCTGAAACTGAGGGCATATGCTGCCCACCCGCGATCGCAATTCTGTTTTCTTGGGCATACACTATCTTACATTCAGTTAGGAGACCCAAAAAATGGAGGCGCAGATGAATAATTTCTTGTATAACCAGAACGAATGGCAGCGAGGTACTGGAATTTTTATCGAAGCTTATGCTCATGGTGATGTCAATGGCGACAAGGTCCAGGATCACATATACGTGACAGGACAAAAGGTGGAAAGCAGCCCTTATGTTACTCACATTACTTTAGTAATTCAGGACGGATTTTCCGACCAGTTTTACTACATCCCCCTCCCAAACGGTCAGGGTTACCAGCCCAGGATTTTTCTGGGGGATTTCACAGGTAATGGAATAGACGATATCTTAATAAGTATTAACTCCGGCGGCAGCGGAGGATTCGGTTATTACTACCTCTATTCCTTCGTGAACAATCAAGCTGTCCTGTTATTTGATTATGAGAATTTTAATGAATGGTATGATTATACAGTTACCTACAAAGATCAATTTAGAGTAGAAGTTGAAAATAAAACGCTTCAGCTAACTTTTTTAATCGACCTCAGCAACCGTGATTCAGAATATTTAGCAGAAATCTATAACGAGAACGGAACACTAAAACAGCCTTTGAACGGATGGGTTTCGGGCTTAAATCAACTCTATCCCATTGATTTTGATGGCAATGGTGTCTATGAACTGTATGCCTTGCAGCGAGTCGTCGGCAGATATAATGCGGACCAACTCGGACTGATTCAGACACCTTTGGCTTTTAGAAATGGATTTTTCTCACCTTTTCTTAATAATCAGTATGCGGCTGTGCCTGGTGTGAATGGGGTGTAAATGCCCCTTTTTTTCGCAGCATTATACGTTACTTATTTTATTTCCACATGGGAGGATACCGACATGGCAAATTTGAATGAAAAAATGGCCGATTACTTCAAAGAACATCAAACTATACTCGTCAACGAACTTTTACCTCGCACACTTGACCAACTTGAGATTGACTATTCTGATGGAGATTTAAATTATCATTATGATATGCTTCGCAAGCTGTTAGACCGTGTAGCTAAAAGCTTACTGAGGACCAATGAAGAGACAACCGCTGCGGAAATCGGTTATGATTCCGAAAACTACTTCTACCAAAAAGGCGTGCTATTAAAACAAACCATCGATGTCCTCAGCGTTTTCCGCCTTTCTTTACTTAAACATATGCGCAAAACCGACTTGGTCAGTGAGGGAAGAGTAGAAGAAGGATTTATTGTTTCCGAACAAATTGTGTATGCCTTTGATGCAGCCATTCGGGCAACCACTGAAAATTATAATAAAACAAAAGAAAAAGAACATGCTGAAATGGAAAAACATTTAAATGCGATCTCTACCCCTGTTGTTCTAATCAACCATCATCAAGCCGTCCTTCCACTTGTAGGAGAATTCTCACAGGACAGGTTCGAGGTAGTTATGGACCAAACGTTACATAAAGTTAAAGAACACAGTCTCCATATTCTTTTCATCGATTTTTCCGGTATTGCAGACTTTGATACGATCTTTATCAACGATCTATTTAATTTAACCAGGACAATTGAACTTCTAGGCACTCGCACTGTTTTAACAGGTATCCGCACCGAAATGGCAATGGCCGCCATTCAGGCAGGAATGAATTTTGATCAGTTGGAAACCTACAGCGATCTTCGTCAGGCGCTTGAATCAATAAACCAAGGAGATTAAAAAAATTCTGAAGAGTAAGGAGAGGAAATATGATAAGAGTGGCTCTACTGAGTAAATGGCATGTTCACGCTGCCGACTATGCGGCACAGGCTCAAGAAAATCCCGGGATTACAATCTCATCCGTCTGGGATGAGGATCCCGTTAGAGGGAAAGAGTGGGCAGAGGAATTGGGAGTTCCATTCGTCCAGGATCTTACCACCCTTCTTTCTGATTCAAGCATTGATGCAGTGATTATCGCATCCCCTACAAACCAGCACAAGAACCTGATTTTAGCGGCTGCTAAACATGGGAAGCATATATTCACAGAAAAAGTATTAGCTTTTTCCGTAGCAGATTGTGAACAAATCTTCTCCGCTGTAGATAATGCAGGCGTTGAACTGATGGTTTCCCTCCCTCGTCTGACCGATGACTACTTTATCTACGCAGAGGAAGCCGTCAAGCAAGGGCTGCTTGGCCGAATAACGATGGTAAGATGCCGGGCAGCTCACAACGGAGCTGTTCCTACTGACACAGCCCCTTTAGGCTGGCTTCCGGAAACATTCTTTAACCCCGCCCAATGCGGAGGTGGGGCTATGATTGATCTCGGTGCCCATCCCATTTATCTTGCTAACCGTTTATTAGGTACACCTTCCACTGTTACCGGACCTCTGCAGCAAGTAACAGACCGGGGTGTGGATGACCAATCGGTTGCTGTAGTTGAATATACCAGCCAGGCTATGGCCGTTCTTGAGACCAGTTTTATTTCTTCAAAAAGCCCGTTCCAGCTCGAGTTATACGGAACGGAAGGTACATTGATGATCGAAAATCGGGAAATCCGAATCAAGAGCACAAAAATGGACACAGAAGAGTGGACGAGCCCTGCCGACATTCCTGAGTCACTCCCCCTTCCTATTCACCAGTGGGCAGCATCGATTGAAGAAAGAACAAGTCCTTCCATCACCAGGACTGATGCATGGAATTTAACTTTAATCAATCAGGGAGCTGCTTTATCACAAAAAAGAAATAGACGAGTCGATTTGCAGGAATTGAACCTTTCAAAATAAATGGATCCTCTGTCTCATGAAGCCGTTATATGGGGCAGAGTTTGATTTAATATTATAAATCACGCACAAGAGTTACTAGTGTTCGCTGCCGATTTCTATACCATTCAACCGAAGACTCCCCCGTGTAAACGAATTGGTTCTTCTGGAAGAAATGTAAACTTCTTTCATTATCATCGTAGACTTCCACATATACCTGATTGACGTACTTACGCTGTTTGAGTTCCTTTAAAAACAGATTCAAAGCCTTGGTTCCAATCCCCTGGTTTCTCTGAGAAGCTAATACGATTCCAAGGTAATTCTTCTCTCCATCAAAGAAAAGCTCTATTTTCCCAAGAAGCAACCCATTGACTTCCACCGCTTTCAAAAAGTATTGAGGTTTATCTCCACGAAAGTATTCTGAAAAAGAATTTAGAAAGTGTTCATAGGTTCTCGGATGTTCAATCCCTGCATTTCTCTGAATCTCTTTATCAAGTTCCCATAAATACATAGGCTGCAAGTGGGATTCTTGGATGTCTACAAGTTGCACAGTTTCCGGCAATCAATCCACCTCCTAAAATATGGAGTACAAACTATCTTTACTAATGTAACACGAAAATTTTCCTTCATCTACCAGTCTGGTAACGGCTATTACGTGGTTTGAGAGGGAAAGCCTAAGGGAAGCGACAGATATACTTATATAATATCAAGGTTGAATATTCGCTTTTACAAATATCATTACATACGAGGTGACGACATGAAAAACGTAACAACTGTATTTTGGAGCGCCCTTGCTATATGCGTCCTGGTGGTAGGATGGGGTTCCGTTGCTCCTGGAAATTTGAAGGAAGTAACTACCGAAACGACTAGTTTTATTGCTAATCGATTTGGATGGTATTATTTATTAATTGTTATGGTCATTTTTCTGTTTTGTGTCTTTTTAACTTTTTCTAAAATTGGACACCTGAAATTAGGGAAGAAGACCGAAAAACCTGAGTTTTCCCTTCCCACGTGGTTTGCTATGCTCTTCAGTGCGGGGATGGGCATGGGGCTTGTATTCTGGACAACATCTGAACCCATTGCACACGCTTTTAAAAATGCACCTGAAGCTGAAGTTGGTTCTGATGAAGCCATAAAGGAAGCACTGCAGTACTCTTTTTTTCACTGGGGTATCAGTGCCTGGGCTGTTTATGGACTAGTAGCGCTTGTCCTCGCCTATTTCAAATTCCATAAAGGTTTTCCCGGTCTCGTAAGCGCGACCCTCATTCCCTTGCTCGGTGAAAAAAGCATGAAAGGAATACCAGGAAAGGCAATCGATACATTAGCAGTAGTAGCTACCGTATTCGGTGTTGCTGCTACGCTTGGTTTTGGGACGGCTCAAATTAATCAGGGGCTTTCCTTTTTGTTCAATGTTCCTGCAAACTTTACTTATCAATTAATTATTCTTACAGTCTCCACTGCCTTATTTATTTTTTCTGCCTGGAGCGGAATTAGTAAAGGTATTAAATATTTAAGTAACATCAACATGGTCCTTGCGGTTATTCTATTAATCTTATTATTTATTGTAGGGCCAACTCAGTATATTTTAAATATGTTCACCAATACGCTTGGCGGTTATATTACCAATTTCATTTCCATGAGTTTCAATATTGCCCCTCTCAATGAAGGGAACCGCACATGGATTAATGACTGGACCATCTTTTATTGGGCCTGGTGGGTGTCGTGGTCACCGTTTGTCGGGATCTTCATTGCAAGAATCTCGCGCGGGCGCACTATCCGTGAATTCATGGCAGGGGTGCTGCTGGTACCTTCGCTGATCTGTTTCGTTTTCTTTACCGTCTTCGGCGTGTCAGCGCTCAACCTTGAACAATATGGGATTGCAACTATATCGGATTATTCTCTGGAAACGGCTACTTTCGCTGTTTTGCAAGAATATCCTTTAGGTGTACTGATGTCGTTTATTACTATTTTTGTCATCGCAATTTTCTTTATAACGTCAGCTGATTCAGCAACTTTTGTGTTAGGCATGTTATCCACTTCAGGAGCTATAAACCCTTCAGGAATTGTTAAAATTACCTGGGGTCTTGCTTTATCCGCCATGGCTGGTATTATCATCTATTTTGGAGGAACCCAGGGACTGCAAAATATGTTAATTATAGCTGCCCTCCCATTCTCTATTGTCCTACTCATGATGGGAGCCTCTTTCTTTAAAGAAGCCAGCAGAGAAGCATCTGCTGAGAATAATAAAACGAAATCCAGAAAAATGAGCGCCACTTCTTAAACCTAGTTATACGTATTCCCAGGTAAGCAAACCTAAGCTTACCTGGGATTTTTTTATGCTCTATTTTCCAGTTATCTATGTTGAAAGAGGTTGTTTAATGTTTATTGTGACTTATTAAACAATCGGACCGTTTACTTTAAGACTCAGTTTCGAGATATTTTGTAGAGAAAGGGGCTCCAGGGAACGACTCGCTTTCCGCGGCCCTGCACGACGCAGGGTCGTTCGACGTTGCCACAGGACGTGGCGATCTTAGTCGAACATCCCTTGTGGTGAGCTTCCTCAGGCTTCGCCTTCCGGGATCTCACCGATTATGTTCATCCCGCAGGAGTCTTCGCCGTTCCCTTCTTTGCGATCATAGAGAGCTCAAAAGTCTTTGCATAAACACCTTCCCATGAACAAGGATCATCTATAACCCACCTTTATTTTCACCGTTTGTTTAGGTGTAGGAACCCTGTTATAGAAGCAATTGAGGCAGATGCAGCTTGGCTCCTGTCTTCTATAGCAGGGCCCGTTCACTAGATATCGTTGGGTGGCGGAGGAAACGACGAAACTCCCAATTTGAAAGCGGAAGCACCTTGGTCAGCGGCGTATGGACTGGACAGAGCTGGGGGAGATAAAGAAAACACGAAGAGCGGAGCGAGGCGATGTTGCCTTATCGTACAGAAGCGAGGGAAGTCTCACTAGCCGCTAGGTGCTGGAGCTGGATAGCACTCCATGCGGTTTAGGCAGTGGCTTATGATTCCATCTGTCGTTAGTGTAAGAACGGGAGAAGGAGCTAGGCGAGACCCCACATGGAGTGTTAACGACTGAGGAGGCTTGTGGTAAAAGGAGGATCGACTAAGATCGCCACGTCCTGTGGCAACGTCGATCGACCCTACTTCGTGTAGGGCCGCAGGAAAGCGAGTTGTTTCCGTAGCCACTCCATCCTTTCTTTAGCAACGGACCCAATTTATCTCGAAATCAAGTCTTAAAGTAACGGGAGCTTTTTTTGTATAGATATTTTTCCATTAAATACGTCTCCAGACCTATCAAAAATACGTCCAGGGATTAAAGTCAGCCACCGTACAATCAGGCTATGATAAAAGCAATCAGAATTTGTATTCAATTTGTAAAATTTTTGTTTAGGAGGAAAATACACTCATTTTTTCATGAGGTAGATATATAATTATCTTTAGGTCTAAATCCAAAAAAAACAGTAACAAAGGAGGAAATACCGTATGAAAGCCCTGCAATTCATCATCCGCCGAAAAATTATGGTGGGACTTCTCTCCGTACTTATAGTCCTTATTGGTGGCTACGCTGTCCTTCACCTGGATGAAGAACTTCTCCCTTCATTCACTGTAGACATGGGTTATGTCAACGTATACGCCGGTGATCAATCTGCTGCCGAAGTGGAACGAACGATCACCACACCACTTGAAATACAGCTGAAAGGTGTAGAAGGTGTTAAAGAAGTCAGCTCCACTACCTATGCAGGGCAGAGTTCCCTGCAAATTGAATTTGAACAAGGAAAAGGCGAAGATTCCATAAAAGAAGTGGAAGCTGTAGTGAACGCCTCCAAGCCTGACCTCCCCGATGTAGAAAAGATTGAATCTGGTCAATACGGAACTACTCAGAGTTATCAATTCTTTCTTGATGTATCAGGCGGAGATTTAAAAGAAATGACGGTATTTGCCAAAGATATTTTGGAGCCAAGATTAGAAGAACTTCCTGAGGTGAGAGATGTTGACTTGTCAGGGGTCCTGGAACAAGAAGTAATGATTGAGTTTGACCGCGAGGCTTTAGACGAAAACCGACTGGATATCAACCAAGTCACAGGGGTTATCCAGCAGGCTAACAGTGAAAGTACTTTAGGAGACTTAAACGGTGAAACAGATTCCCCTTCTCTTCGCTGGAATACCACTGTTGAACAGTTGAACGATATAAAGTCTATAGATATTCCAACACAAGACGGCTTCATCTCGCTCGATAAACTAGCATCCGTCTCCTTACAGCCTAAAGAAAACTCTTCTTTCGTGTGGAAGAATGGCACTAAAGACTTTATCTTTGCTCAAATCGGAGGCGCTGATGGTTTTACGGATATTGAAACGGCAGAAGCTGTCCGTGGTGAGCTTGAATCTATTAAAGAGGAAGGTCTGACGGAGAGTTTCCAAGTGAATGAAATTGTCGCTCAGGCTGACTATGTAAAAGATTCTATAGACGGGGTTACAAGCAACATCCTTATTGGTGGAGCTATCGCCATTGCGATACTGCTGTTGTTTTTAAGGAACATACGAGCAACTATTATTATTGGCGTGTCGATCCCTACTTCAATTTTGCTTACTATGGCAAGCATTTGGATATTAGATTACAGTTTAAATCTTCTTACCCTGATTGGACTCGGGCTCGGCATTGGTATGATGGTCGATTCCTCCATTGTTATCCTGGAGTCGATTTACCGTAAGAAAGAACAGGGACTGGAGCAGATTACCGCAGTGCTAGAGGGAACCCGAGAAGTAGCAACAGCTGTACTCGCCTCCATGCTCACCACCATCGTTGTCTTCCTGCCTATCGGCCTGCTAGGCGGAGAAATGGGTCAATTTATGATCGTACTTTCTATTGTACTGGCCATTACGCTGATCAGTTCCGTTATCGTTTCTTTTACGCTTATTCCTGCTTTATCCGAGCGTTTCTTAATGCATAAAAGAGCTAAAAAATCTAATAAAGAAAGTTCGTGGATAAAGGGTTACGGACAAATGACAGCGTGGATTGTCAGGAAAAAGCGTTACAGCGCCGCTGTCATCAGTCTTTTTATTCTTATGTTTGCAGGCTCCCTGTTCTTAGTCACTAAAATCCCAATGACGATCATGCCTGATATGTTCAATCGGTATGCCGAAGTCATTGTGGATTTCGAATCAGGATTAGCGAGTGAGGATAAAGAAGAGCTCGTTCAACAAATGAATGACAGTCTTAAAAATGTTCAAGATGTAGAATCCAATTATATTATTGATGACGGCAGTATGTTTTACACCATTATTAATATGACGAAAGATAAAGAAATCACGGAAGATCAGGAACTTGTAAATGAAAACATATTCCGAAGCTTACGCGACCTGCAGGATACACAGCCGATCCAGTCCGTTCAAAGTGCAATGTCGGGAGGCGGCGGTTTCCCTGTTGAGGTTCAGATTAAAGGAGATTCCTTTGAAGAGTTAAACTTGCTGGCGAAGGACTTTGCCAATGAGTTAAAAGACATTGACGGGTTGGAAGGGGTTACCACTTCCATAGATCGCACCACTAAGGAAGAAGTGGTTGAAGTAAAAGAAA
This sequence comes from Halobacillus sp. K22, assembly GCF_052246795.1. Taxonomy (NCBI): domain Bacteria; kingdom Bacillati; phylum Bacillota; class Bacilli; order Caryophanales; family Bacillaceae; genus Halobacillus; species Halobacillus sp. K22. The sequence continues at coordinate 36,217 of NZ_JBQQCN010000033.1, forward strand.
ACGTTGTGAAAAATGCTGGCCTGACAGCTGAGCAATTAAAGCTCTCCATAGAGCAGGCCTTACTGGATACATCTATTGCCGAAGTAACGCTCGATGAAGAACAAGTACCTGTCATTGCCCGCTGGCAAGAGGAAGCAGATACAAGCCAAGCATTGATGGACTGGACGATCCCCACAGAAGACGGCAACAGGAAATTGTCTTCTTTTATTGTATTAACGCCTTTCGACACCCCTAATGAAATCAGCCACGTCGACGGAGAGCGATTTGTATCCGTATCTGCTGACATTGAGGGAAGGGATTTGGGCGCGGTAAACAGAGATGTTCAAAAAGTAATCGAAAACTTTAATACACCTGCTGGATACGATCTTTCGGCAGCAGGGGATCTTGAACAGCAGCAGGAGTTAATCCAGGAAATGATCCTTATCCTCGGAATTGCGGTCTTTCTTGTCTACCTTGTTATGGCTGTGCAGTTTAACCATTTGTTCCATCCACTCATCGTCATGTCTGTCATTCCAATGACCATCGTTGGTGTCATTCTAGGACTTTTCTTAACCCAGCGTGAACTGAGTGTGATGTCCGGAATGGGTGTGGTGATGTTGATCGGGATCGTGTTGAACAATGCCATCTTATACATTGACCGTACCAATCAACTTCGAAGGCAAGGCTACCGAGTTGAAGAATCACTTATAGAAGCAGGAAAAAATCGAATGCGGCCTATTTTTATGACCAGCCTCACGACGGCCGGCGGTATGCTACCTCTAGCTCTTGCTACAGGGTCTGCCGGAAATTATCAGGCTCCTATGGCTACTGTCATCATTTCCGGGTTGCTGTTCGCTACTGTAATTACCCTGGTGCTTATCCCTGCGGTGTACCGCCTGTTCTCAAAAACTGAGCGCAAAGAAAAAATGGATATGGAAAATCCACCGTTTAATAAGTCAGCAGGATAATTGTTTATGTAGAGGAAAGGCAGGTACTGGTTAACCCACACCTGCCCTTCCTTTTTCCTATAAAGATATACACTAGATTACCAGCTGGCTTTCTTTACACCAGGAATTTGCCCTTTATGGGCGAGTTCGCGGAAAGCAATACGGGACATATCAAATTTTCTCATATACCCTCTAGGACGGCCGGATATTTCACAACGACGTTTCACACGTGTTGGCGATGAATCACGGGGGAGCTTACGCAAAGCTTCATAATCCCCTGTTTCTTTAAGCTCGCGCCGCTTTTCGGCATAAAACACTGCCATCTCTTCACGCTTTTTCTCTTTAGCGATTTTGGATTTTTTAGCCATATGATTTACTCACCCTTTCTTTATAAAAAATAGTGTATTTTATTAGATTCAATTATTTCTGGCTTTAAGCATCTGTTACGATCCAGCTACTTCCTAGTGCAATACCTAAATAGTAACGATTACGATTTTATCCTTTTACCGCACCTAGTCAAGTCAACAACCTTCAATTACCCACTTTCACACAAATTCCGTCATTCTTCCTGGTTTACACTCACTTATAAAAAGGAATCCTAACTATTACACCCTTACTAAAAAAGGAGACTACATATGACGGTAAAAGTTCCGAAAGACAGGACATTGGATAATACCCTTGCAATGTTCAAGGATGGTTATGAATTCATTTCCAAACGTGTGCAAAGCAATCACCTGGATGTTTATGAAACGAGGGTTCTCGGAGAAAAGGTCGCGCTTCTCAGCGGTGAAGAAGGGGCAAGACTTTTCTATGACACGAGTCGAATGAACCGGAAAAATGCTCTTCCGGGCCGAGTGCTGAAAACACTCTTTGGAGAAGACGCTATTCAGACAATGGATGGAAAAGCTCACACTCACCGTAAACTTTTATTCATGTCTTTAATGACACCTGAAGCACTCGCTTCCTTAAAAGTCATTACAGAAAAACACTGGGACCATTTCGCAAGTAAATGGGAAGGTAAGAAAAAAGTGGTGCTTTACGATGAGACGCGGGAGTTACTATGCCGCACAGCCTGCGAGTGGGCTGGAGTACCTTTAAAGGAAAAAGAAGTAGAAAAACGAACCCGCGACTTAAGTAACATGATCGATGGTTTTAGCGCTGTAGGTCCGAAACATATCGAAAGCCGAAGAGCACGAAAGCGTACAGAGAAATGGATTGAAGATTTAATTCTCGACGTTCGCGAAGGAAAACAATCGGCTCAAAAAGGCACGGCAATCTTCGAAATGGCTATGCATAAAGACCTGCACGGAAATCCTTTGGATGCTCGAATGGCTGCCATCGAACTAATCAACGTCATTCGTCCCCTTGTTGCTATATCCAAATTTATTACTTTTGGAGCTTTGGCTTTCTATCAATTCCCTCAAACGATTGCAAAAGCAGCCAATGACGATGACTACCTTTTGAGATTTACTCAAGAAATTCGCCGTTACTATCCTTTCGTCCCTTTCCTCGGGGCACGAGTCGATCATGACTTTACGTGGCAGCAGTATAATTTCAAAGAGGGCCAGCTGGTTATGATTGATATTTACGGAACAAACCACGACCCTCGCCTATGGGAAAATCCAGATGACTTCAACCCTGATCGTTTTCTGAACTGGAATGGGGGTTTATTTGATCTCATTCCTCAGGGAGGCGGTGACTATTATAAAGGGCACCGTTGCCCAGGCGAGCAGCCTACGATTGAAATAATGAAAACCAGTTTCCGTTATATGACGAACCATCTCGATTATGAGGTGCCGAAACAGGATTACAGCTACAGTTTAAGAAAAATGCCAGCCTTACCGAAAAGTGGATTCGTTATTAAAAACGTCCAACGCCAATAAAAATAAGCCCGGTTCCTATCCAAGGAATCGGGCTTATTTATGCTCAGGCTCTATTAAACTTTCAAGTTGATATTAAAGTAAAGCTCCCATTACTTGGAGAATCGGTTTCGAGTTAACTCGGGTCCATTTTCAAAAAAGGATGGGGCGGCTACGGAAACAACTCGCTTTCCTGCGGCCCTACACGAAGTAGGGTCGATCGACGTTGCCACAGGACGTGGCGATCTTAGTCGATCCTTCTTTTACCATAAGCCTCCTCAGTCGTTAACACTCCTTGTGGGGTCTCACCTAGCTCCTTCTCCCGTTCTTACACTAACGACAGATGGAATCATAAGCCACTGCCTAAACCGCATGGAGTGCTATCCAGCTCCAGCACCTAGCGGCTAGTGAGACTTCCCTCGCTTCTGTACGATAAGGCAACATCGCCTCGCTCCGCTCTTCGTGTTTTCTTTATCTCCGCCAGCTCAGTCCAGTCCATACGCCGCTGACCAAGGTGCTTCCGCTTTCAAATTGGGAGTCTCATCGTTTTCTCCGCCACCCCAACGATAGCTAGTGAACGGACCCTGCTATAGAAGACAGGAGCCAAGCTGGATCTGTCTCAAATGCTTCTATAACAGGGTTCCTACACGTAAACAAACAGTAAAAATCAAGGTGGATTATAGATGATTCTTGTTCATGGGAAGGTGTTTATGCAAAGACTTTTGAGCTCTCTATGATCGCAAAGAAGGGAACGGCGAAGACTCCTGCGGGATGAACATGATCGGTGAGATCCCGCAGGGCTGTTAAGCCCGAGGAAGCTCAGCGCATGCCCGCGGAAAGCGAGCCGTTCCCTGGAGCCCCTTTCTCCACTCAATATCTCGAATCTGAGTCTTCCACAAACCGGCCCTATTGCGTAATAAGCCTATTATGAAAAATCCACAGCAAACTTTAGCAGAGGCTATGCTTTAAGTCCTGTGTCCACTTTATAGAACTTATAGAGATCTTTTATTACAACTTTAACCACTGAGTACAACGGAACAGCAATCAGCATTCCTATGAAACCATATAACGGAGCAGCTACAACCAGAAGCAGAATGATAGTTAAAGGATGAATATGGAGCCGGCTGCCAAGTACGACAGGGGCAACAAGATTCCCTTCCAGCTGTTGTACGATAATTAATGTAATAATGACATACAAAGCCATCTGCGGATCCTGCATGAGAGCAACGACAATCGCCGGAATGGCACCAATAATCGGACCAATAAAAGGAACTATAGCTGTTACGGCAACAAATATACCAAGGATGAGGGCATAGTCAAGCCCAATGATTAAATACCCAATGTAAGACAGGATACCATCCACCAGTGCTACGGTCACCTGTCCTATAATGTAAGCGGCAAGCGTTTGATCGACATCCCTAAGCAGCTTCTTCCCTTCTTTTTGATGTCCTTTGGGCAGCCTATTTCCAATAAACGGGATTAATTTGTGGCCATCTTTCAACAAAAAGAACAAAACGAAAGGCACAATGATTAAAACAGTTGCAGCACCTGCGAATGCTGAGAAAATACCCGTAATATTATCCAGAATCCCTTGAATCATATCCCCAAAAAATTGATTAGCCTTATGGGTCAGGGATTGACCAGAAAGCATCCCCATATCATTCTCTTGAATCTTTTGCTCAGCCTCCTTGGCTGCGCTTTTCATTTTCTCAGGCAATTGAGAAATATTGTTCACTTGTTTTTTTATCGTTTCAGCCAGCAAAGTGTAAGCTACATAAAGAAGCCCGGCTATCCCTGCAAAAACGGTTAGTATGGCCACAGGACGAGGGAAAAACTTCCGCTTTGATATTAGTTCTACCAACGGCCGCATCAGATAAAACAGAAACCCCGCAATGAGAAATGGATAGAAAAGGGTTCCGATGACTGTAGCGATCGGTTTAAAGAATTCGAGCAAATTTAAAAAGAAAATACATATTAACACTAGTATAATAGCGGTTAAATATTTGAAAAAAGGATGCTTAATCCACATAGTCACTCTCCTGACATTTTACTGACTTTATCTTCCTTTTAACACATTCACTAATTTAGCTCGGGATAAACAGCTAAATTAAAAAAGAACTCCAATAATTTGGTTTTTTTACAGAGATCATGATTTTTCTGAAAAAATTGTTACAGCTGATCAATCTGAAACTTAGCCGCTGGTTAAATTGAGGACTCAATTCAGCTTCAGAACCATCCTATATGTTAGGTTTTTTAACATATTAGGTGGTTTATTTATATTTATGTTAGGTTATCTAACATAAAGAGTGACAAAATATTTTTTATGTTTTATCCTAAGGATAATTCATGAAAAGGAGACGGCGTGGATTTGCCTTTTCTTTTCACCCGTATAGCTTTGAAAAAATTTAAATCTGAATGTTGAGGTGGGCCTTATGAAAAATCATTTACGCGATGCAGTAGAAACCATGAAAGAGCACTATATCAAGAAGTTAATCAATTCAGGGATGGTTCAGTCTACGGATGAGGCTCTACAATCATTGACATTAACTCAACTGGAAGCGTTAGTAAAACGGCTCGATCGGCCTGGTCCCTGAATTCTCAGAAGGAGTCCTTTGGTTATAAACATTTAAGGAGGAGAAAAGATGTCTTCTTACAAGGATAAAAAAGTAATCTCCATAGGGACAGTGAATGAATTAACTGGTTTATCCCTCCGGCAGATACGATACTATGAGGAACGAGAATTAATCTTCCCTGAAAGAACTAAAAGAGGTACAAGAAAGTATTCTTTTGCTGATGTTGAAGTATTGCTTCAAATTGCAGACAAGCGTGAAGAAGGGGTTCAAACTTTTGAAATCAGAAAAGATATGCAGCGATCCGGTGATAAGCAAAAGGTGTTTGAGCGTATGCTGAGAGGACAGATCAACGCTCATTTTAAAATGAAATAGCCAATAAAAAAGCGAGATAATAATTGGACGCTCCTCCAAATGTTATCTCGTTATTTTATGGCCACGGACCAGAATATCTCGAAACTGAGTCTTACAGTATCCGGCCCGATTGTTCGAGAACTCTCTTATTAAAATTCACAACTACTTATATAACAAACTATTATTCTTTAGGGTAAAGGCTTTGCAGGTGGGTGATCGAAGCATGAATCAACTCTTTTAAAACGTCCTGGTTAATGTCTTCCACTTTATTAATGTACACACAGGCTTTCCCTGTCGTATGTTTGCCGAATTTCTGTAACAATTCTTCCCGGCGGGGCTCTCCCGGTGAAAAGTATAAACTGATCTTCGCCTTACGAGGGGAAAATCCCACAAGAGGAGCATCGCCTTCATGACCAGAGGCGTATTTGTAATGATAAGACCCAAATCCAATAATACTGCTCCCCCACATTTTCGCTTCATACCCAGTGGTTTCCGCGAAAATATCCAGGAGCCTGTAAGCATCTTCGCGTTTTTTAGGCTTCTCCACGGTTTCAATAAACGCTAGTACACTTTCATCATTTTCCCTGGTTTTTAATTCATACATCCTTTTTTCTCCCCCTTTATTCGGTTACGTTCATTTTATCATAACCGAGCGGGTGACTATCTCTCGTATCAGGCGTCCCCCTAAAACTTTTGTAGTTTTACCCTTAATGGAATAAAATACTAGTAGAGTTTTGGTCTTTAGTTTTCAGAGTAGTCCATTAAGAAGGAGTGTACATATGGAAAGACTATTTTACGGAACAACTGAAAATCAATTTGGGGAATTACGCTTACCAGAAGGAGACGGACCACATCCAGTAGCTGTGGTTATCCACGGTGGGTTCTGGAGAGATCGTTTTGGTCTCGAAATCATGAATGACGTCGCTGAAAGTTTAACTTCCCAGGGCTTTGCCACTTGGAATATTGAATATCGCCGGGTTGGGCAGGAAGGCGGGGCCTGGCCAGGTACTCTTAAAGATGCAGCAGAAGCGTGCGACTACCTGGTTCAGCTCAAAAACTCTCATTCTCTTGATCTCTCAAAAGTAGTAACCATCGGTCATTCAGCAGGGGGCCACCTGGCGCTTTGGCTTGCAGGGAGACATCGCCTCCCTGCAGCTAGTGAGCTGGTGACAAACAGTTCTCCCCTCCCGATTGCAGCGGCGGTTAGTTTAGCAGGGGTAAACGACTTACGCAAAATGTATGAGGTTCATCATAGGAGAGATGCTTCGCTTTCTTTGGAACCAGCCAATCCAACTGCGGAACTGCTTGGAGGCTCTCCCGATGAATACCCGGCACGATTTAAGGAAGCCAATCCTATAGAGCTTTTGCCCCTTAATGTGCCTCAAGTAATTGTGCATGGATCACTTGATATCCATGTTCCCGTTGGTATTAGTGATCACTACTACCAGATGACGGAAAATTTAGGTGACTTTATTAAATACGTAGAACTTCCAGAAGATGAACACTTTATGCTTACGGACGTTTCCTCTACTGCATGGGAAACTATTTTGGAAGAAATGAACCTGCTTAAAAATCATTTGTAATTGAAGAAAAATCCGTCTCAGGAAAGAGGCGGATTTTTTAATTTCTAATTCTTTTTGAGTTTCACATTGAGCTGAAAAAAGACCAGGTGACCTCCCATAAATCTAATGCCCTTCCCTATTTGGAACCAATCAGCGGATACTCTTTAATATATTGTGGATTCTCCAATTCTTCCATTATGAAATGAGCTATGTCCTCTCTTGATACCACCGGCTTAGAAAATTTAAAGTAGCCTGTCTGGTACTGTTTAGTGAGCTCACCTTCTTTCAGCCTTGGCGCTCTAATGATGGTCCAGTCTAAGTGTGTCTGAGCCAGGTGATTTTTGTGGTTCATAGAATCCTGCCATAGGTCTCTAGCCCTCCATTTTAATGCTGTCCCAAACAAGCGGCTCACCGCTCCTTGTTTCACATCCTGTTCGACGGCTATCCCTGACCTGTCAAACTTATGATTCGCCTGATGCTGTGTTCCTGCATGGCCCGAGTCATGTTTTTCGCTGACTGAGTGAGCAGGTCTTCAGGGTTATTTTTGGTATGACCCAGCACGCTTACTACCGCATCCTGGCCCGCTGCAGCTTTTTCTACATCCTCATACGTAAGAGCACTTCCCTCTATGATTTGAAGGTTTTCAGCATGAGGGTGGATCAATTTGTGCTTTCCTCTTACAAAGGCGGTCACTTCATGTCCACGCTCAAGCGCCTTCCTGACTAACGGATGACCAGTCCGGCCGCTTGCACCAAAAATGATAATTTTCATGATTTCTCCTCCTTAGACATCCATTGAGACTGGTAGTCCATGATATATTGCAGTAATGATGTTGGCTGCGCGGAGGTCACTTTTTCATAGTCATACTTAATTCCTCCAGCAAGCCCTAACTTAGTCGGAGCATGAACACCAATAACCACATTCACAAATTTCTCATCTACACCGCGGTTGAGCATTGTTTTCTTGAATTGTTTAAACGTAGGATTGTCATAGTGAATAGGCACTTTTAGTATTTTGGTCATTTGGGAGGCGACTTCAAAAAAATCAAAAGCTTCAGCCCCTGTGATTACATATTTTTGAAATCGGTGTTTATCTGAATCTTTCAAGGAAAGTGCAGCAATATAAGCCACATCCCGGGCATCTACAAAACTGGTTTTTCCTTTTCCGGCAGGTACAAAAATACGATGCTTTTCCCGGATTTCGTTACGAAGGAAATCATTTAGATTCTGCATAAAGTATCCGGCTCGAACAAACGTGTAAGGAATACCTGATTTCTTGATCGTCTTTTCATTCTTAAAATGAGGTACAAATGGCATGTACTGGACATCCTTTAAAGAAAGATAGACGATATGCTTGATATTATTCTGACGTGCGGATTCTACAAACTGTTCAAATTGAATGCCTTCTCCAGGAGGATACATGAGAAAGACACCATCTATACCGCTTAGGGCTGGTGCAAAGGTTTCGGGCTTTGATAAGTCCAGCTCGACAAATTCATATTCATCCTCGTATTGTTTTTTAGCTTTTTCTATATTCCGAACGGCACAGCGAATAGATAACTGGAAGGATTTTAACTTTTTCGCTACTTCCTGGCCTACCTTTCCTGTAAAACCTGTCACTAAAATGGTCATGTTTTCCACGCCTTTCTCTCAGGTAAAGGTTTTCTAATTACTTCAACAGAGCGGGGATCTGGTCAGCCACCAACAGGAGAGGGGTTTTACTCCTTGTAGTTAAAGACACTAAAAATGCTCCTTCAATCATAGAATTTATAAGAACCCCCAGCTCTTCTGCTCTTTTTTCTGCATATCCATTGTTTTTTAACTTCTTTGCAAATGCTTGCTGGAATTGTTCATAAGCCGCGTGACAAGCCTGCCTGATCGGCTCGCTGGCGTTGGTTGTTTCAAGAGCTACAGCTGCAACAGGGACTCCGCTTGTTTCTCCTTCCCTCACGGCTTGATCAGCCAAGTCTTTTATAAAGTACTGGATGGCATTTACAGGCTCCTCCTGTTTCTCAAGCCCCCTTTCAATCCTTTCCGTTACTTTAGCTGTTGTAAGCTGAACGGCTTCAATCGCCAGCTGTTCTTTTCCACTGGGAAAATAGTAATAAAGTGATCCTTTCGGGGCCCCACTCTCTTTTGTTATCTGATTCAGACCTGTGCCGTGGTAGCCCTGTAGCTGAAATAATCTTGAAGCTGTTTGAATTAACCTTGTCCGGGAATTTTCCTTTTTACTCATAAACGTACCACCCTTTAAATTATACCAATTGGTCTATATATTATTAGTATAACTCTTTTTACTTTTTTGGCTCTGTTAAACTTCCGTGTTGATTTAAAGTAAAGTTCCCTTTTCTGTAAGACTTGATTTCGAGATAATTGTTGAGCGGAAGGTCCTTCGGGGGACGATTTCGCTTTCCGCGGGAATGCGCGGAGCCTCCTCAGGCTTGTAATGACCCCCAAATGTTGGACACCTCACGAAACCTAGGAGGGATCCACCATATGTCCAAACTTACTTCCCAAGAAAAACACTTGGCCGTACACCGCTATCTAACGGAAAATGTCAGTTTTCGAG
>NZ_JBQQCN010000034.1:0-41737 GCF_052246795.1 Halobacillus sp. K22
TCGGTAAGATCCCGGAAGGCGAAGCCTGAGGAAGCTTACCCCATGCCCACGGAAAGCGGAATCGTCCCCCGCAGGACCTAATTCTAACAAAAGTCTCGAAACTGAGTCTTCCAGTAATGGGAGCTTTTCTTTAACATGCAGCCCGGAGATTTAACAGAACCTATTCAATAAATTTAAGGAGGGATTTTTATGAGTACTCAGAAGACATGGTCAGAAGTTGATGACTATTTTAATAGCAAGCTAATCCCGGAACAGGATGCTATGAACGCAGTATTAGAATCTAATTCAGAAGCAGGTCTTCCTTCCATTGATGTTTCACCCGCTCAAGGGAAGATGCTTCATGTGCTGGCTAAAATCAGAGGAGCTAAGCGGATTCTCGAGGTTGGAACTCTAGGTGGATACAGCAGCATATGGCTTGCAAGTGCTCTTCCGGAAAATGGCCGACTTATAACATTAGAAGCCAGTGAGAAGCATGCTCAAGCAGCAAAAGGGAATATTGAAAATGCTGGACTTAAGGACAAAGTTGAAATCCTGGTAGGTCCCGCAAATGAAACATTCCCTTCACTTGCAGAAAGCGACACTACCCCTTTTGACTTTGTATTCATTGATGCAGATAAAAGAAACAATCCTTCCTATATCAAGTGGGCCATAGATCTGTCTGCGTCAGGCACCTGTATTGTAGTAGATAATGTGGTTCGCAATGGGGAAGTAGTGGTGAAGGATAGCGAAGACCCAGATATAGAGGGTATTCGTGACATGTTTGATATCTTATCGAATGAACCAAATATTGATTCAACAGCGATTCAAACAGTAGGAAGCAAAGGGTATGATGGATTCCTGCTGGCGGTTGTAAAGTAATTCAGCCAGGAATAGACTTCTAGGTCAATCAAAGTCTATTCCTGGCTGTCATATATGGATTCCCCTTCCTGAAATCACTTATGGCATGAGGAAATGAACGAATCAACCACATTGTTAAATCGGTCCGGTTCTTCTAGAAATGGACAATGACAGCTGGACTCAAACACTTCCAGCTTCGAATCTAGGATCTCATTTTTAAGGTGCTCTCCTGCAGCTAAAGGTATTAATTTTTCCTCTCGACCAAAGCATAATAAAGTTGGGATAGTAATCGAAGACAAATAAGGGCGACAGTCAATGACGGATTGGTCAAAAAGAATAGCACTCGCTATAGAAGCTGGAACTTTAGTTGTTTCTTCTATCATCCAGTCTAAGTCTTCCTCCCCTACTTCTTCCTGGAACATTAATGGAATAAATCCTCTCAGCAACTTTTCCTGATTCGTTTGGATCTCACGCATCATTCCTGTCAGTGCAGGGAGGTCAAAAGCTCCTATCTCAAAATCATCCCATTTAAAATCAGAAGCCAGTTCATCCACAATTACACTGGCATTCACCTTCTCCTCACCAAATTGATGAAGATATTCCCAAATGACAAATGCTCCCATCGACCATCCAAGTAAGGTAACATCCTCAAGCTTCAGTAAGTCTATAACTTCAGCTGTATCTTTCGCATATTGGGCTACTGTATGACCTGATTCTGTTTTAGATAATGACCATGACCTCGAAGATCCAAGTTTATGACTCTGTACTTTTGTTTTAAAAAAGGAACCTGTTCCTTAAAGAAACGGCTGCTCATCCAAACTCCATGAATCATTATTATCGGCTTGCCAGACCCCTCATCCTGATAATACAACTCCGTTCCATCCTTAAGCTGCAAAAATGGCATTTATTGTCCTCCCAACTATTTTTTCTATTTCAGTTTATGTTGTAATGTATCATTCAGAATTAGAGGAGTTAAAAGTAAGATGTACAGCTGTCCTGTCGTCAATCGATATCGACAGGTTCCTAAGTTCTTTTGTCAGCTCGTTGATATAGGGGGTTAAACCGATTTCTTTTATCTGCTTATAGGAATTAATAAGGTCGTATTCAGGGTGGAATAACCCATCTGTAACGAGAAGTACATCATTTAGATCCTCACTGGGTATCCTTCCTTTTTGAAGATACAGATTCGTTTCTTTCATTCCATTTGCCACCGTATAACCCTCAAGCTGATTCGCCATCGAACGATTATAGCGCAGTTGATTTAATTTATTTTCATAGTACCTTTCATCCAACACATCGATTCCATTAGCACGGTCAGTTTCTCGTTTTAATATGGCTCTTGAACTAATCCCTTTAACGGTATCCTTCGTGAGTAATTCAGCTGACTTGTCTTTATACCCTGCCACGATCATCGAATCGCCTAATTGTACGTAATTGATATGCGTTTCCTCTAACTGGACAATCGCTACACAGGTAGACCAGCGTTTGTAGCCTTTAGACACATCCACCCCATAGGCGAGCATTTGATGGTATAACTTTAAATTAGCCTCTCTGACTTCTTCAGTGAGATCAGTTCCAGCTCCAAGACTTTCAAAGTGTTCTTTAAATATTTGAGCAGCTAAATAAGCTCCGTTATGACCTTTTTCATCTTTAAATTCCTCTAATGGAGTTGCTCCATCAAGGACTCCGTAAATGTCTGCTTCCTGGTTTATAATCCAGGCATCTTCACTTTCTTTTTTGTCAGGGCTTGTATAATTTACATGCTCGACGTTCAGCTTACGCCCTCCCATTGATATCACCTCAAATTTAACAAGTAAGGGATTTAATGATTTATATCAGGCATCCATTCTTTCGCAAGCATTCCATAGATTACGTGGTTGACATAGCTCCCGTACATGTTCGCAGCACCCCTGACCACACCTTCTTGAACAAACCCTAATCGTTCAGGTATGGCCCGGCTTTTCAAATTTTCTTCTGCGGCCCTTATTTCAATCCGATTCAGCCCGAGGTCTTCAAAAGCATAGGTGAACAAGTGACGGCAGGCTTTGGTCAGCAAGCCGCGACCCGTGTATTCAGCCCCCATCCAGTAGCCGATACTTGTTTTTTTATGATTCCAATTTATTTCATGCAAATCAACGACTCCAGCGATTTTCCCTTCTGAAAGAATACATACCGTCAATCCATTGTTACGAGCATACCTTTCCAGGCTAGCCTGGATGAATTTTTTAGTATCTTCGGCTGAATGGGTAAAGTCAATCCAGGGAAGCCATACGCGGAGGTGGTCTCTGGACAGATCTGATAGGGCAAAAAGTTCCTCAGCATCTTTATGTTCGATTAACTTTAACGAAACTTCTTCATCGACTTTATATGTAAACATTAAACAGCTCCTCTTAATAAACACTAATTTTCTTATCTGGACTGATGTTTCCATTTCGATCTTTATCTACAAAAATCCTTCATGGCCATACTTTCTTTTTCAAAAGGGTAGGTTCGATTAACAACGGCCATGTCGTGCAGCAATAAGTCTTACACAATCAGGAGCTTATTTTCTTACGTCAGCGTGTATATTTAACGGATCCTTTTCATTTAAAACCCCGCAGGAGATGATCTCCAGCGGGGTTATTTACAAGTATTTTCTTAAGGTTTTAGTACGAGCTTACCTTTCGTTTTTCTAGCTTGGAGAATCTCGTGGACATGTGCGGCTTCATCAAGGTCGTAAATTCCTCCAACCGTCAGCTTCAATTCTCCTGTATTCACAAGTTTTAATAATTCTTTCAGACTGTTTTCAAATAAGACAGGTTTATTCATAATTTGAGGGAGAAAAAAACCAATAACGGAAAGATTTCTGTTCATTAATCCGGATGGATACATTTGAGCAGGGTTTCCGCTTGCCACTCCATAAACAACTAAGCGTCCAAACGATCTCATACACTTAACGGTTTCATGAAAAATATCTCCGCCAGCCATCTCGAGTGCAATATCAACGCCTCTTCCACCTGTCGCTTCCATAACCTCATCCCGCCAGTTCGGATTGGTATAGTTCACCGCATGATCGGCCCCTAGTTCTTTGGCGAGGTTCAGCTTTTCCTCAGAGCTGGCCGTTGCAACGACTTCAGCTCCATAGTGTTTCGCCAGCTGGACCGCGAGAGAGCCAACTCCTCCGGCTGCGGCGTGGACAAGTACCGTTTCTCCTTTTTCCAACCGACCCATAGTTGTTAACAAATGATAAGCTGTCAGTCCCTGAAGCGGTATCGCTACAGCATTTTCATCATCAAGGTCTTTAGGTACGGGGATAAGGTTACTTTCCTTCGTTACTACATATTCCGCATAGCCTCCTGAACCTATCAGGGTTACAACGCGGTCTCCCTTTTGGAAATGGTCCGCACCTTTCCCGGTTTGTTCCACGATACCGGCTACTTCAGCGCCTGGAATAAAAGGCAAAGGTGTTGGAACTACATAAGCTCCTTCTCTACGGGCCGTATCGGCATAGTTAACACCAATAGCGGTGACTTTTATTTTTACATCGCCTTCCCCTAATTCGGGCTCTTCCACTTGAACGGATTCCAACACTTCCGGTCCACCGTACTCTTTAAATTGAATAGCTTTCATAAATGCTGCCTCCTATCGGCCAGTAAAAGCTGGCTTTCGTTTATCTTTAAATGCCTGTACTCCTTCTTTATGATCCTCGGTTGTCACCATCATCGTCTGAGTAATGCGTTCCTGTTCAAGAACAGCAGCCAAGTCCTGGTTTTCAGCTTGATCCACCATCTTTTTCATCATGCCCATGGCACGTCCTGGACCTTTAGCAAGACGCAGAGCGTACTCCATCGCCGACTCCTCTAATTCTGCTAAAGGGTAGACACGATTGACCAGTCCCCATTCTGAAGCCGTTTCAACTGGAATCGGTTCTGCGCGGAACAATAGCTCTTTTGTACGGTATGGTCCTAAAATTTTGGCTAAGAAATAGTGGCCGCCTCCATCTGATACTAATCCGACCTGTGCGAAACTAAGAACGAATTTACTTTCTTCCCCAGCTAAAATCTGGTCACAGGCAAGAACTAAATTGAACCCGGCTCCTGCCGCGTATCCATGTACAACTGCAATCACTGGTTTAGAAAGGTCTTTTATCATAAGAATCAGCTCATTAAGCTTTCCGATATGATCGTAAACTTCCTGGGAAGAACCGGAGCCCATACTCTTAACATCGCCGCCTGCCGAGAAAGACCTGCCGGCTCCTGATAAAACGACAACTTTAATGTCCTCATTCTGTTCAGCTTCTTTGATTGCTTCTTTTAACCCGGATATCATATCGTCTGAAAAAGCATTCAAAGCATCAGGACGATTTAAAACACATGAAAGCACCGGTCCATTAAGATCCACACTCAAATGATCATTACCTAAGTTCATACGATCCATCTCCCTTTTATGAAATGTATTGTTTTTCTTCCATCATCACTTCAGCAATCGCGCGATTACGGTCCACCGAGTCTTCCCATAAATATTCACTTAAAAGAACGGAGACATTTCTAATAGTCCTTATTCGTTCTTCTCCTGTCATCAAGTTCGAAAATAGGAAGTTACAGGCATGCTGTATTTCTTGGGCGGATTGCTCTACTACTGTGTAAGCAAGCTTCGTTTTGAGCTCGGCTTCCTGATCAGAGCTGCGGATAGCTTTCAATGTCCTAAGCACAGCTGATTCGCTTGAATATAAAGCGATCGCTACATTAGCAAGTTTCATCATGATTTCCTGTTCATGCTGAATCGTTTCACCGTGGACTTTAAATGCCGTGCCCGCAGCAACGATATATAGATTCCGAAACAACGCTACCGCTTCCTGAAGTTTATCTAAAGGACCTTCCACTTGCTTAAACAGATTGTTTTTCAGAGAATGCTCGGCTTTCTCCAATACAGTACGAGCATCAAACTCCCCTTTGCCCAGCTTTTTGAAAAAGACTCCCGGAATTAGCAGCCGATTAATTTCATTAGTTCCTTCGAAGATACGATTGATACGTGAATCCCGGTAAGCTTGCTCGATTGCGTATTCTTTAATAAAGCCGGCTCCACCGTGAAGCTGCAGGGATTCATCCGCGATTTCATCTAATGTCTCAGAACCCTTAATCTTACATATAGCAGATTCAAGCGCATGCTCATTCATCGCCTTGGCCACAGCTTTAGGATTTTCACTATCATAATAATCAGCAAGAGCTGATTCTACATGACCCGCGGTTCTGTAAAGGAGAGATTCCGTTTCATAAATACGAGCAGCCATTCGGGCTATTTTTTCTTTAGTAGCACTGAAATCGGCAATAAAACGACCGAATTGCTTTCTCTCTGTTGTATGGTCCAAAGCTAATTTAAAACAATGTTTAGCTGCCCCATTTGTGGCAAACCCTAGATTAAATCGTCCCAGGTTTAAAACATTCAATGCAATCAAATGGCCCTTTCCTACTTCTCCAAGTCTGTTCTCCACCGGTACCTTGCAATCTTCCATAATAACTGAACATGTGGAAGACCCTTTAATTCCCATTTTATTTTCCTCAGGTCCGATCGACAGCCCTTCAAAGTCTTTCTCTACAATAAAGGCTGTAAAATCCTCCCCGTCCACTTTTGCATAAACGATAAACGTATGGGAAAAAGCTGCATTCGTTATATAGATCTTCGTTCCATTCAGCAAATAGTGGGTACCTTCTTCGTTCATTACGGCTGTCGTCTTGGCAGAAAGAGCATCCGATCCTGCGTCAGGCTCCGTGAGACAATAAGCTCCTATATACTCACCAGAGGCCAATTTAGGCAGATACTTACTCCTCTGTTCCTCTGTGCCAAAATAGGTAATAGGCAGTGTCGCAATACATGTATGATTCGAATGCGCAACACTATATCCGCCCCCGCTTCCGAGAGCTTCGCCTACAATTCCTTTGCTGATTTTATCAAGTCCGAGCCCACCGTATTTTTGTGGAATACTGTGACTCAAGAGCCCCAGGTCCCCTGCAATTTTCATCTTTTCTGAAACAAATTTATAATTCTCTGCTTCCAGCTCTTTTCGGTTCGGGTGTATTTCCCGGGAAATAAATTGTCGAGCCGTGGAAGCAATCATTTTATGTTCCTCGCTGCGGTCTTCAGGTGTGAAAACTGCCTCCGGACGGCTCTCTGTAATTAAAAATTCTCCCCCACGGATGTAATGTTTAACGGGATTCATGGTCCCCCTCCTTTAATTGCCCTGAGATCGGGTCATAAGTTGGTATGGTATGAAATAATCCTTCACTCGCAGCGAACTCAATCTCTTTACGATCCAGTCCTGCTTTAAGGAGAATCCGGCCAATTTTCGACTCACTTAGCAGACCCGATTGGCTTAGATGATTTCCTTTATAAAACAGCCAAGCGGTTAAAGCTGCATCTGATAAATTCCACTGCCCCTGTTCCTGTAAGTAATGAATGAGACTTCCAGCTCCATAGAAATCTTCCAATGTATAATGTCCGCTTGAGCCTGAACATACAAGCATAATCGTTTCGTTCCCGTGGCGATGGGATAAAAAAGTAGCCATCGCTGGATTGTTAAGTAATGAAGAAGCGTACAAATGATCAGCCTGACTGGAACGCTGTAAGGCCACCGTTCCGTTAGTGGTGCTTAATATGACGTGCTTCCCTTTGACAATCGGTTGCAAATGAGTCCGTAAAGGATGATGAAATCCTTCGATAACCTGCCCCTGATCTTCTCCAGCTAGAAGGTAAGGTTCAGAAAAGCTTTTCGCTCTCTCTTCAGCGTGAGCGGCATCATAGACTGGAATGACCGAAGAAGCTCCATCCGCAAGAGCCGCTGTAATCGTCGTAGTTGCGAATAAAACGTCAAATACAACCGCTACTTTTCCAACCATAAGGTCTTCTTGAATATCTTCTTTTTTGAAAATGACGTGAATATCTCCCATCCTCAAATACCAGCCGTCTCTTCTGCATGCTTAATGAGGTTGTTTACAAAAACATTCATATTCGCAAATCTAGGATCATTCGTCTGTCCCTGCTTATACCTGTAATAAATCTGCTGAATGATTCCAGCCAGTTTAAAGTAGGCAAATGTGAGATACACATGAATATCATCTAAACTCCGCCCGCTTTTTTCAGCATATCTTTCAATAAATTCTTGCCTCGTATAAAATCCTTCCGTTACTGTAACCGGCGGCTTTCCTAACCCTGTTTTCAATAGTTCAGGATCGTCAGCTTCGATCCAGTAACTGAGAGCAGCCCCCACATCGGCCAGAGGATCTCCAACTGTGGTCATTTCCCAGTCAAAAAGGCCAACCATTTTTGCGGGGTCCTCCGGATCAAACATTGCATTATTTAACTTATAGTCATAGTGAATAACAGCGGCTTCATTAGAATTCGGAATATGGGCTATCAACCACTTTTTCAATCGCTCTCCACTTACAACATCATCTGTTTCAGCTTTTTCATATCGCTTGATCCACCCATGGATCTGCCGCTCCATAAATCCCTCTGGCTTTACCATCTCCTTTAACGCGGTCTCCTTATAATCAATAGAATGAAGTTCCACGAGACGGTCTACCATGGATTCCGATATTCTACGCCCCAGTTCTGGGCTAGGCTCTACTTCCTTAGGAAACTCTTTATCAAGTACCAAACCGTCTCTTCGTTCCATAATGAAAAAAGGGGCCCCCAATACTTCTCCCGAGTCAAACAGATAAGGTTTCGGTGCCAATGGAAATACGGGATGTAAAGCCTCTAAAATTTTATATTCACGCTCCATGTCATGAGCTTTCGGAGCCACAGGGCCAAGCGGCGGCCTGCGCAGTACAGCTCGCCAATTATCCACTACAAGCTCGTAGGTTAAATTAGAATGGCCGGCGCCGAACTGACGGACCTGCAAATCGCCCTCCGGAATGGATAGGTTTCTACGTAAGAATTGGTCAATTGCTTGAACATCAATCTCTTCACCCTGGCGCACGGTTCTTGTATCATTTGTATCCTGCATTCTGGAGCTCCTTTCTAATTCGCTGTTAACTGATAAGAAGAAAGCTTAGTTTTCATATCCTCCGATAATGGAGAGCTCTTATGATTTTTGAAATCAAACTGCACGATTACCGAGTAGCCCCTGGCTGTCACCTCGCCGCTCTCTTTCTCATATAAACCCTGCTCTAAGTGAAAGCTTGAATTCCCTATTTTTGTGACACTGGTTTTTATAGTTAGCGCTTGATTGAAATAAACCTGCTTTAAGAAATTACATTTGATCGACGCGAGGATGAAATTCCAGTCTTCTCCTACAAGTCCCAGATCCTCGAAAAACCTGATCCGTGAATCTTCCATATACACAAAAAAATTATTGTTGTTTACGTGCCCTAGTAAGTCCGTTTCACAGAACCGCACCGTAATTTCATGCTCATGCACCTGCTTTTCCCCCTTAGCTCCTGACTTTGTTATCGTACGTATAAAATCCTTTTCCAGTCTTGCGGCCAAGCTCCCCAGCTTCTACTTTTTCAATTAACGTTTTTGATGGCTTGTCTTTTGGATCTTTTGTTTCTTCATACTGTTGCTGCATGACGTAATAGCCGACATCAATACCAGATAAATCCATCAACTCAAAAGGACCGATGGGATGATGCAGCGCTTTTTTAGTGATTTTATCGATGTCCTTAAAGTCTGCGTATCCACCTTCATAAAGACTCATTGCTTCTTTTTGAATAGCAAAGAGAATCCGATTCGCAATAAAACCTGAGATTTCCTTCTGCAGCAGTACGGCCGTCCGGTTCATACGTTCACAAACCTCCATAGCTATAGCTGCCGTTTCTTCTGATGTATGATCCCCTTTAACGACTTCCACACAATCCATAACCAGAGGCGGAAAGAAGAAATGCATATTGCATACGTTTTCAGGCCTTGAAGTTGCGTCTGCTATCAGTGAGCTTACAATGGTCGATGAATTCGTTGCCAGGATCGAATGGGATGGAACGATCTCATCAAGCTTGCTGAACACTTCCCGCTTCACGGCAAGTTTCTCCACCACTGCTTCAATAACAAGATCAGCTTCGCTTGCTGCCTCTCTTAAATCAGTCGTAAAAGTAAGACGGCTGAAGGCTTCATTTCGATCAGCTTCTGTAATTTTTTCTTTCGTCACCCATTTGTCCATAATGTCACCCAGTTTATCTTTTGCCTGGGCTAACGAGTCGTTACTAATGTCTTGTAAATTTGTCCGGAATCCCGCTAATGCACCCAGCATAGCGATCTGATGCCCCATGGATCCTGACCCAATAACAGCTATCTGTTCTACTTTCATATTGATTCCTCCTTAATTATTAAGATCGTGCGTTACACTCCGGGTCGTCTTTTTAATCTAGCACGAGGCATGCATTCCTCCGTCCACCACTAAAACGTCACCGGTGACATAGTCAGAAGCTTTAGAAGCTAAAAATAGAGCTGCTCCCTTTAAATCTTCATCTGTTCCAAATCTCCCCATAGGGGTACGATCGAGGATAAGATCGCCGCCCTGATCAAGTAAGCCTTGAGACATTTTAGTAGGGAAAAATCCTGGAGCCAGAGCATTTACCTGAATATTATTTGCTCCCCACTTTACAGCCAAATCTTTTGTAAAAGTGATAACGGCCCCTTTACTTGCGTTATAGCCGATGGTTTCCATAAACCGTGGATCTGCTCCGCCAAGTCCTGCGACTGAAGCGATATTAATGATTTTTCCGGACTGCTGTTTAACCATGACCTCTCCCACTTTTTGTGCCATTAAAAAAGTGCCGGTAACATTTACATTCATGACCTTCTGAAATGCCTCAAGCGGCATTTCCAGGGTTGGTGCTCCCCACGTTGCTCCGCTATTGTTAACGAGAATGTCGATTTGGCCAAAGCGTTCAAGGGTCTGACCTACGACATTCTCAATGTGAGATGGATTGGTAACATCACATTCTAAAGCAAGGGCATCTACACCAAGCTCGCTTTCTAATTTGGATGCCATCTGCTCGCAGGCTTCTACTTTTCTTGAACATAAAACAACATTTGCTCCTGCTTCTGCTAACCCCTCAGCAATCTGTGCACCCAAACCTCGACCGCCCCCAGTTATAATGGCTGTCTTGCCGGTCAGGTTAAATAATTCGTTTACATGCATCTATCTCACTCCTCATATTTGGATAATTCCAGTTTAGCGATTTGTCTACGGTGCACCTCATCAGGTCCATCAGCAAGCCGCAGCGTACGCGCGCCGGCCCACTGAGCAGCAAGCGTAAAGTCCTCACTTACCCCTGCCGCCCCATGAGCCTGAATGGCTCTGTCAATGACTCTAAGCGCCATATTCGGAGCGACAACTTTAATCATGGCAATTTCCGTTTTAGCTTGTTTATTTCCAACGGTATCCATCATATGGGCAGCTTTTAATGTAAGCAGCCGGGCTTGTTCCAGTTCAATCCTGGAATCTGCAATCCACTCCCGGATCACTCCCTGCTCAGCAAGCGGCCGATGAAAAGCTGTTCTATTCTGGACACGCTTACATAATTCTTCAAGCGCACGCTCAGCCGCACCAATCAGTCTCATGCAGTGATGGATTCTTCCCGGTCCCAGGCGCCCCTGGGCAATTGCAAAGCCTTTTCCTTCTCCCCAGATTATGTTGCTGGACGGAACACGTACGTTTTCGAAAGTAATTTCCGCATGCCCATGAGGCGCGTGGTCATATCCAAACACAGGCAGCATCCGTTCAATTTTGACCTCTTCTGAGTCCAAAGGAACTAGAATCATAGACTGTTGATCATATTTGGGGGCATTTGGATCGGTTTTCCCCATAAATATAGCAATTTTACAACGGGGATCTCCGGCTCCAGAAGACCACCATTTTCGACCGTTTATGACGTATTCGTCTCCATCTCGTTCAATCCGCGCTTCAATATTTGCAGCATCTGAAGACGCCACGTCTGGTTCTGTCATAGAAAAACAAGACCTTATTTCCCCATCTAATAAAGGCTCAAGCCATTCTTTCTTTTGATCTTCACTTCCGTAACGTGCAAGAACCTCCATGTTACCGGTGTCCGGCGCGTTACAGTTAAATACTTCAGGCCCTATAAGAGATCGTCCCATCATTTCACAAAGTGGAGCATATTCCAGGTTTGAAAGTCCTGCTCCATATGTAGAATCCGGTAAAAATAAATTCCACAGCCCCGCCTCTTTTGCTTTTAATTTTAAGTCCTCCATTACTGGCGGTACGGATGACCACCGTGTCTCTTGCTGGTTCAGCTGCTCTTCATATACATGTTCATTTGGATACACTTCATCTTCCATAAAGCTCCGGATCTGCTGCTGATATCTTTTTACGTTCTCCGAGTAATCAAAATTCAACGATTTGCCCCTTCCCCGGATGCATACTGTCCGGTTAGTATATAATATCCATTTTATACCGATAATTCTGAAAATTCAACAGAAATGAGTGAGTATTCATTTTTATCTGTCATAATTTCCGTCTTTACCCATAGGTATGAGATGTAGGACATTTTACAGGAGGGATGCAAACATGCGTGACCATCACAATGAGAACTCCACAAATGATAGAAAGTCCTCAAACGAGCAGAAAGACGGTTTGATTAAGAATGTGAGTAAAGAAGCCAATCAAGTCGTTCACAACACGGTAGATACCTCAGGGAAAATTATTAAGTCGATCACAGGTGAAGGAGGCCTTCTCGGTAAAACGATTGATTCTTCCGGGAATATTATTAAAAAAGTAGCTGATAAGGGTAATGAAGCTATTGATAAGACCACCGATACTTCTTCTAAAGCCTGGAAAACTATAAAAGATAAAACCGTTAATCGAAAAAAATAAGACCAATGAAAAAAGCTGTCAGATTTTACTGGCAGCTTTTTTCATTGGTCTTATTAGATATTGACCTAACAGTAAAGCTCCCGTTTCTTTAAGACTCAGTTTCGAGATAACTCGGGTCCATTGCCAGAAAAAGGAGGGGGCGGCTACGGAAACAACTCGCTTTCCAGCGGGGGAACTGGCAAGCCTCCTCAGTCGTTAACACTCCTTGTGGGGTCTCGCCTCGCTCCTTCTCCCGCGGGAATCTCGTCGTTTCCTCCGCCACCCCAACGATATCTAATGAATGGACCCTGCTATAGAAGACAGGAGCCAAGCTTTATCTGCCTCAAATGCTTCTATAACAGGATTTCTATACGTAAAAAATCAAGGTGGATTATAGATGATCCTGGTTCATGGGATGGTGTTTATGCAGAGAATTTTGAGCTCTCAATGATCGCAAAGGGGCGGAAGGGAACGGCGAAGACTCCTGCGGGATGAACATGATCGGTGAGATCCCGGAAGGCGAAGCCTGAGGAAGCTCACCACATGCCCGCGGAAAGCGAGTCGTTCCCTGGAGCCCCTTTATCCATATAATATCTCGAAACTGAGTCTTAAAGTAAACGGCCCTATTATTTAACAAGCATAAAAAAGCTGAGTCTTATTTATGGCGGATAATAGGTGCAAGACTCTATTTTAACTAACTGTGACCTTTCTCAGTTTCAATTAACGCAAGTTTATGTATTACTCTCTTCAATTTCTAAGGAATAAAAAAAGACGCAAGTGTACGGCTTGCGTCTAAACGTAGGGAAAATATCATAGTGTGGTAAACCATGAATCTATAACCATTGTTTATAGATATCTCATTATATGATCCCTTTTTCCCTTTGGTCTTGGTAAATGCCCTATATAATATAGAAACTTTAAAATTTTGTTGATCTTATAGAAAATAGACAGATGTACAGGCGCAAATCTTTCTCTTACATAGAATGATAAGGAATGATCAATATGAAAAGGAGAGATATTTTAATGTCATATCATTCAAACAAAGGGAACTGCGTACGCGACATTCTTAAGAAAATTCTAGCTGCTCAAGCAGAGGTGGCTATGGCTGACGAATGTGACGTTAGCTGTGAACGGTCCATTCGTGATCTAGTAGGTCCTGCTACAGGCGGGAACGGGGATACCACAATTCCTTTCATTCTTTACTGTGAAGATTGCAAACCTTTCTTTGCCAGCGGTGTTAAAAAGATTAACGACACGTTCTACTGCGTAGAGACTCCTATCTTCAAAGCTATTAAATTCACAGACGAAAAGAAAAACTGTATCAAACTTGAGCTGCTTAAACCTCACAACAATAGCATGAGCTTAAACAGCCATTGCAGCAAAAGAGATGTATGTGACTTGGTAAACGGGGTTACGGAATTCAAATCTACAGGAATCTGTATGACGTTTGACCTTAACTGCATCTGCGGAATCACTTGTCTTGATACAACTACCCCAGTCCCTGTAACAGAAGCTGACTTTGCTCCTATGCATGTACGCGAAGATTAATAGGAATAAGCCAGGGAAGGATCCCTGGTTTATTTTCAAATAATAAGTGGACAACCTGTTCTTAAACCAGCTTTAGCAGAAAATATATCCGGTCCGCAAAGTCTCTTAACCTCTAACCACCGGTGAAAGACTCCAAGTGCCGAATCGTTTGCGTATATGAACGACCTGACCGATATGATAGGCATTGTGGATAAAAAGGTGAGACAGGGTAGCCCCCCATTTCTCTAGCTTTTCGTCACTGCATCGCTTAATTTCTTTACGAAATTCGGATAAAACGACGCTGTTGCTGGCAGCTACCTGTCTCCATGACAGAGTGCCATGATCCTGAAACGTATCGTAGTATCTGGGAAGTTCATCTATTTCCTCTCCCCTGAAGCGGCATAAATAACGGTAGTTGTAAAAGTAGAGATGATTGAGGAGTTCTGCAATAGAGTGGGTTTGTTCGTCATCCGGGCTTTCGTGAACTTGGTAATCTTCTAAATCCTGAATAGACATTTCATAGCAGACAAACCAGTTGTTTTCGTCATAAATGGCGGCTAGTTGCTCTAATAATACTTCTCTCATTGTCATGCTTTTCGCCTCCACATCTTAAATTAATATTATATTCGACATATCTTTTACAAACCCTCTTTCTTTTATAAGAATTATAACTAAATTTACCGATAATTCTCCATTCACTTTTGAAATGTATTATAATGGCTCCATAAGGTTTCCTTGTTTTTCCACACAAGAGAAAAGATGACAGCTTAGCGGTATGAGAGGAGTAATAGGATGCAAAGAAATAGAGAACTGCACGATTTTTTGTTGCATAAAGCCGAAGATTTAACTGAACAATGGTACGAGTCCCTGGATAAAAGCGACCCTAGAGGGGTTTACGCCTCTAAAGATCCTAAGGTGATTGAAACTCTAAAAGGGCAAAATTTTGAATTCCATCAGCATTTATGCAAGGTTTTTATTCAGCCAATGGATCAGTTCCTTGAAGAATTTGACGATTGGGTTATAAAAATAGCCAGTGACCCGGAACATTTGAGTACACCTACCTATCTTATTATGAGAGAATTCTTACGGGTTCGTGATCAATATTTGTATTTTATCAAGGAGTTTATTGCCGTTTCCGAGCAGTCTTTTACCCAGGAACAGATCGATAGATGGAAAGAAGTCGTTATTAAAGCTTTTGATATCGTAACTATGCGTGTAGTAGAAGAAAAATCCAATCAACTTGATACTCGTATAGACAAACAGCAAAAAACGATAAATGAACTTAGCTCCCCCCTCATTGACCTTTCGAATGGACGGGCCTTGCTTCCCCTGGTTGGAGACATTGATTCTTCTCGGGCCAGTGCCATTATGGATAATACTTTAAAAGGATGCACGGATAAAGGAATTGATCAGCTATTTATTGATCTATCAGGCGTCTACTTAGTTGATACTATGGTAGCTCATCAAATCTTTCAACTGATCAGCGGGCTGCAGCTGATCGGAGTTTCTACCACCCTTTCAGGTATTCGTCCTGAAATCGCTCACACCGCTGTTCAGCTAGGCATTGACTTCGGTCAAATATCGATAACCCCCACTCTTGCTCAAGCTATTGACCGTGATCCCATCTATTCTTCTAAACCCTCTTCTTAATAGAGGGTTTTTATATTATTTAGTATAAATCCTGAGTTGACTAGCTTATCTCCATGAAAAACATGTCCTTATAATCAGTTCTTCTCCACCCCATTTCAATCAAAAAAGGAACCCCTGCCAGGGGTTCCTTTCTCACCTTACATTTCGTTTTCATCTAATTTGACCCGAGCCTTTCATGAGGAACTTCACAGTTGTAAGGGCTGGAAGTCCCATTGGACCGCGGGCATGTAATTTTTGTGTGGAAATTCCGATCTCTGCTCCGAATCCGAGAGCACCTCCATCGGTAAAGCGAGTGGAAGCATTGTGGTAGATCGCTGCTGCGTCTACAATAGCCAAGAATTTATCAGCGGCTTCCTGATTTTCTGTGACAATCGCTTCGGAGTGTTTCGTACCGTAAGTCTCAATGTGTGAGATAGCATCTATTACATCATCGACCGCTTTTACAGCGATATCTGTGCTTAGATATTCGTTCTTCCAGTCATCTTCGCCAGCTGGCACCGCGTCTGGAATAAGATCAACGATATACTCATCACCATGGACATTAATATTTTCCTTTTTCAAGGCAGCAATTAAATCATCGCTATATTGCGCAAGCCATTCTTTGTGCACAATCAGTGTTTCAGCTGCATTACAGACTGCTGGACGATCTGTTTTTGCATTCACAAGAATGCTGATCGCTTTTTCCACATCGGCATCTTTATCAATATAAATGTGGCAGTTTCCTACCCCTGTTTCAAGCACTGGCACCGTTGCATTTTCCACAACTGCCTGAATCAACTTGCCTCCTCCGCGCGGAATGAGCACATCAACATGTTCTTTCATGGTGAATAGCTGGTTCGTGGCAGCACGGTCTGTGGACGCTATAAACTGCACGGCTTCTTGAGGTATTTTTGTTTCCGCAAGTGCTTTGTGGATGACTTCTACGATGGCCTGGTTCGAATTAATAGCTGAAGATCCGCCTTTTAACACGATCGCATTACCGGACTTAAGAGCAAGACCAGTTGCATCTACGGTCACGTTTGGACGAGCTTCATAGATCATGCCAATTACACCAAGAGGCACGGTAACCTTTTCAACTTGCAGTCCGTTTTCAAGCGTCCAGTCTGAGAGCTTCTTACCAGTTGGATCTTCAAGTTCAGCTACATCGCGTAAGCCTTGTGCAAAGTCACGAATTCGCTCTTGTGATAAAGAAAGTCGATCCATAAATGCTTCCGTAAAACCTTGTTCTCTTCCGTTTCGTAAATCTTTCTCATTTGCTGCAAGAATCGTTTCGAAATCACGTTCCAGAACATCTGCGATATGGTGAAGAGCATCATTTTTTTCCTTATCTGAAAGAATCATTAAACTCTTGGATGCTTTCTTCGCTTCAATCGCTTGTGCTTCAACGTTCACATTATCTTTTGTTAGTGTCATCAAAGACCTCCTTGATTATTTTAAACGCCTGCAGGCAGGGCTACGTCTAAATGGCAGACAAAATCTTTACGTTCAATCGCTGCTTTTTCATAAGATTCAAGTTCAGGTTCTGTTAGAGTAATCATTTCTTTCATTTGCTCTGAAGAGTAATTAACTACTCCAAGACCGATTTCTTCGCCTTCTAAATCATGAATACGCACAACAGCACCTTTTTTGAAACGTCCATTTACGTGGTGCAAATTCATAGGAAGCAAGCTTCTCTTCATTTCTACAATGGATTCTTTAGCGCGATGGTCAATAACGACTTCGCCTTCAGGACCGGAGTTAAAAGCAATCCACTGTTTCTTTTGGTCAAGATTTTCCGTTTCCGGTGCGGTTTCGAAATAGGTCCCTCTTGCATTGTGGTAGACAGCATCATAAACAACGTTGTCAGTACCTGCTTTTCCTAAGAAGGATGATATTCCGGATGCCATAGAAATCTTAAAGGCATCTATCTTCGATTTCATGCCACCTGTACCGACGGCGCTTCCGGGGTCGCCAGCTGCTGCTTCAATCTCTGGGGTAATTTCGTGGACTTTATTGAGAAGTTCAGCATCCTCATTTTTTCTTGGATCTGCATCATATAAACCATCGATATCCGATAAGATTACTAATTGATCTGCATCGACAAGTCCAGCTACTTTAGCGGACAAAGTATCGTTATCACCGAATTTCAGTCGGTCGATGGTGATTGTGTCATTTTCGTTTACGATAGGGATAATTCCGCGTTCAAGCAATACGTTAATGGTATTACGAGCGTTGTTGTAACGATCTTCATCAGAAAAATCACTGCGTGTAATTAATATTTGGGATCCAATATACCCATTAGAAAGGAAAAGATCGGAATAGGATTCCATCAATAATCCCTGACCAATGGATGCTGCGGCTTGTTTTTCAGGTAATGTGCTTGGGCGTTCCAGACAGCCGAGTTTGCGGTAGCCTGCCGCGACAGCACCAGAGGAGACAAGAAGTACTTCGTGGCCATCGTCCTTCAAACGGACAACTTCATCTACTAGTTTTTCAAGTTTGCGACGGCTGATTTCACCGTGCAGACTGGTTAATGAACTGCTTCCTATTTTAATAACTACCCTTTTTTTATCTTTAGTCAACATATCACTCCTATTTAACGTATTGCGTCGAGTTGTTTTATTTACTGCCTACTAACAGGCCTTCTATTTCTTTACTGAGTTCTTTTGAGCGTCCGGCTGCACCTTTAATTGCTGCTGAGATCGCTTCTCCGCCGCCGCTTTGTTCTAGTGCGTCAAGACCAGCCGCTGTCGTTCCGTTTGGAGAGGTAACGTTTTTACGAAGCTCCGCTGGGGTTTCTTCACGTTCAAGCATCATTTTTGCTGCACCGAGTAAGGTCTGGGCTCCTATTTCCCTTAGAGTTTTAGGGTCCATGCCTTCAGCGCGGCCAGTTTCTTCGATGTGCTCCATTAAATAGTAGAAATAAGCAGGACCGCTTCCGGCAATCCCGGTAAAGACATCCATTTTATCCTCTGGAATAATGAAGACTTCGCCGATAGACTGCAATAGAGCTTTAGCTACCAGCACATTTTCCATATCTGTATATTGTCCTGGGCACATCGCTGTTGCCGATTCACGAAGCATACTGGATGTGTTTGGCATTACTCGAATTACTTCCTGACCATCATTGAGACGGTCTTCCATATAAGAAGTAGAAATTCCAGCGAGCACGGATACAAGTACTTGATTAGGTTCTAATTTATAACGTAAATCTTCAAGTACAGCATCAATATCTTTTGGTTTCATAGCCAAAATGAACTGATCCACTTCTGTGAAATCTAAATCGTCTTTTAATATTGTACGTACACCGTATTTATTATTAATCTCATTTAATCGATCTTGATTACTTCGATTGGTTACAATGATCTGATCTGCTGAAATGTTCCCGGATTCAACCATACCTGAAATCATAGCTTCAGCCATAGAGCCTGCACCTAGAAAAGCAATCGTTTGTTTGATCATTTGAGTTAATCTCTCCCGTTCGTATTTTTTGTTCGCTTTCTTTATGACGTTTTTCATCATAACACTGGCAAAAATTGAATCAAGGGGTATTTACCAAATGATGTCTATAAGAGCCAATTAGTTAGTGTAAACGGTTTCAGCGCGAGATATTTTCGTCTCATCGCTTCTCATCGCAAATAATGGCTTCTCACAGCTGTATTTGCGATCTGATTTTTTAAGAATTCCCATATAAAACCCAATAATATGAATTCATGAAATATTCTAAAAACTTATCATGGCAAGGGTTATAGCTTTTCCAATAACTCGGTTAAATCTCCTTATTGCTTGTTCCAGATAAGCTCCCATTACTTGAAGACTCAGTTTCGAGATAAATGAGGACCGTTACTATATTAGGAAGAGGGCTGGTGGGGAAATAACTCGCTTTCCTATGGGGGAACGGTGAGCTTCCTCGCTCATTTCACTCCCTGCGGGATCTCACCTAGTTCCTTCTCCCATGTGAGTCTCGCCATTTCCCCACCACCCAGCCACAGGAGAATAACGGACCCTGCCAGAAGAGAGTGTGCTTTTTTTCTTAACTGGTCTTAAATGCTTCTATGACAGGCTATTCCTCATCTTTATAGCATGAAAAAGCCTCACGCTCCCATGCTCATTTTGTGCATCAAGAAGATATCTTAAGTGGTTTCGAGTTTCTGATCTGGCAAGGGCCGGAGGGGGACCTTCCTCATAACCCATAGCTCGAAACTGAGTCTTACTAACCGGCCCTTTAGTGGAATAACTCGCGCATGAAAATCCACAACAACTTTTAATAAAGCTTTTCAAAGGGGCATACCTCCCTATCTTCCTAAGTCCAAGACAACGATACTTTGAACCACATAAAAAAACTCACGAGCTTTTTTAGCGATCGTGAGTTCTTGTTTCCTATTTAATTTTCATTAATAAAATGATTATACTTCACAAGCTGCTGATTCAGTTCTCCAAGTGGTACAAAGCGTGCCTTTCTGAACAATTCCTTTCCTTCAGAGAAAACAAGGACCGCTGGCACAGAAAAGACAGAAAACTGTCCCGCTGCTTCGGGTACTTCGCTTGCATCTACGTGAATAGAGGATATGCCAGGGTATTCCTCCAGCAGCTCCTCCACCTGGGGTTTTAACGAGTGGCAGACAGAACAATTCGGCTGCGATATATAAACAAGAGACAATCGCTCACGGTCAATAAACGATTGAATTGATTCTAATGAATGTAATGAATTCAAATAACTCACCTCTAATTAAACTTGTGTCTATTATATCAAGATTCAACCAGAGTTTCTTATATTCTGCCTATGTGATATCACCGACTCACTGCAGGCGGTCTGGAATATCTGCCTGATTCTTTTTCGTTTCCACTTCTTGAAAAATGTTCGCTGATTGTGTTGTCTGAGGAGCTTGATAAGCCTTGTTTGAACCTAACATGTTTTTTAAAGCGATTAATTCCTTCCTCACATTTTCTACATCCTGTTTGGTAGCTGGTTTATAATCTTCCTTCAGTTCTAAACCGAGTTGACCATTAGGCTCAAGAGTCGCGGATTTTACGTCTTGAATCGAGGTAACGCTTTGCTGTCTCAATTTCATTTCTAACTGATCAACGGTCAGCCGCATTTTCTTTAAGTTCTGCTCATTTAATTGACCATTCACGATAACTGGCTTAGATTTTCCTGTTAGAAATTTTTCCATAAAGTCGAATTTCACTTGCATAACTTCCATAGCAATTAATGTTAGTACAAGCACTCCACCTACACCGAAGGTAACCCACACATTTTTCCCGGCCACCGGCTGAATCAACAGAGAGCCGATTGCAATCATAATGACGGTCTGGGACAGCGTCATTTGAGATATCGATTTGCGTCCTGCAATTCTAAGGATGATCGTGCCTACGATGATAATCAATATGGCTTTCCATATCCAGTCCATAACACACACCTCATTTCCCTGATATTTTTCCCATGCCATCCATTGTTATTCCATAATTATCTTGCAAATCAATCCTCCATCCGCTATACTTTTCTAAAATTATTTAAATTCCAGGAAAAAAGAGAGTAGCTTATGTGAGAGGTCAAGCGATTCAGGGATGGTGCGAGCCTGAACCTAGCTCCGTAAGTGAACCGGACTTTTGAGAAGCCTGCCTGAATGAAGTAGGGATGGGCCGGGGCCGCCCCCCGTTAACAACATCGAGTGGCTGTATAGCTATAAGAGTGGTACCGCGAGTTTATACCTCGTCTCTTTCAGGAGACGAGGTTTTTTTAATTGAAGGAGGAATTATCAATGGAAAAACACATTTTTGCTTTACAAGTATCCCACCTTCTCGGTGAACAGTTTTCGAGAGCGTGGGTGTACGACAAAATTGAAATACCCAAAAAGCCCCATCTAGGCGATTTAGCTTTTCCCTGTTTTTCACTGGCACCTTTCCTTAGAAAAAAACCCGAGGAGATCGCTTCTCAGCTGGCAACGCAGCTCAAACATGACTTATTCGCAAAAGTTCAAACAGCAGGCGGGTATATTAACATTTTTCTAGACCAGGCTTTTGTGACAGAGCAAACCATTAAGCAAGTACTTACCGATCTATCCTCTTATGGAAGCCACTCCTTCGGCACAGGGAAGACAATCGTACTGGATATGTCTGCACCAAATATCGCCAAACCTTTTTCTATGGGACACCTTCGTTCCACGGTTATTGGAAATGCTCTCTCGAATCTCGCTGAAAAATGCGGCTATACAACCGTTAAAATTAATTACATAGGTGACTATGGGACACAGTTTGGGAAGCTTCTTGCTGCGTATCAGCATTGGGGAAGTGAAGAAAAGGTAAGAGAGGATCCTTTAAAGGAACTCACGAAAATTTATGTTCAGTTTCATCACGCTTCAAAGGACGATCCATCCTTAATTGATGAAGGACGTGAATGGTTTAAAAAATTGGAGAATCAGGACGAGGAAGCGCTAAAGCTCTGGAAATGGTTTAAGAATGTATCCCTGAAAGAATTTGATAAAATTTATCAACTGCTTGGTATTGAGTTCGATCTCACTCGAGGAGAAGCTTACTACAATGACAAAATGGACAATTCAGTGGCGTTGCTAAAAGAAAACCAATTGCTTGAAGAATCCGAGGGCGCCCAAGTGGTCCGTCTTGATGAAGAGGAGCTTCCGCCCTGCATGATCCAGAAAAGTAATGGAACTTCCATTTATGCTACTCGAGACTTAACAGCTGCCATTGACCGCTATCAAACCTATGATTTTGATCAGGCTCTTTATGTCGTGGGACACGAACAATCGTTACATTTTGAACAAGTGAAGCATGTATTACACAAACTTAGCTTTGACTGGGCAGATCAGCTGAAGCATATTTCATTCGGTATGATGCTTACGGGTGGAAAGAAAATGTCTACACGTCAGGGAAAAACGATTTTGCTTGAAGAAGTATTGAATGAAGCTATTCAACAAGCTGCCTCTAATATTGAGAAGAAAAATCCAGAATTACAAAACAAGCAGGAAATTGCGAAACAAGTAGGTGTCGGAGCTGTTATTTTCCACGACCTAAAGCATGACCGCCGCAATGATGTGGAGTTCTCACTTGAAGATATGCTGACTTTTGAAGGAAACACTGCTCCTTACCTGCAGTATGCTCATGTGAGAGGACGCTCTCTCCTTGAAAAAGGAGAATTTCATATAGAAAAAGCAGACGTTTCTCTCATGGAAGAAGCTGCCTGGCCGCTTGTAAAATGGATCCGCCATTACCCAGAAATTGTTCTCAAAGCCAATACGAATTATGACCCATCCCTAATCGCCAAATACCTGCTTGAGCTAACTAAGGCTTTTAACAAGTATTATGCGGACACCAAAATTTTACAAAAAGACCAGCAGAATGCCCGCTTAACCCTTATTTACGTCTTTACCGTTGTTCTAAAAGACGGGCTAAATCTGCTTGGTATTGAGGCTCCTGAACATATGTAGGCGTAAAGTACTTTTACTATCGCTCCCTCATTTCTTCCTTTATAATAATAGGTTGTGACTGTTAATAAAGGAGGCTTACTGTGGACGATAAAACTAAGTATGAGTTTTTAGCTGATGACCCTGAGTTTAATGTAAAACCCGTTATGATTTCACTGATTATTGGAGCGTTCTTTGCTATTTTAAATGAAACGCTTTTGAATATTGCTTTGACGACATTAATGGAACAATTTAATATTACCGCCCCTGTGGTGCAGTGGATGGTTACCGGCTTTATGCTAGTAATGGGAATACTAATCCCCGTCTCCGCCCTGCTGCTTCAAACGTTTACTACGAGACAAATGTTTCTTGGCACAATGACTATCTTTACGATCGGGACTTTGATCTGTGCCGCTGCTCCTTCGTTTGGTGTTCTGCTTGCTGGCAGACTGCTGCAGGCGGTTGGAACAGGATTATTAATTCCGATTATATTTAATACTTTCCTGCTGCTATTTCCACCTGAACGTCGAGGGGCGATTATGGGTATGATTGGACTTGTCATAATGTTTGCGCCTGCGATTGGTCCAACATTATCAGGAATTATCGTAGAGTATTTAGGATGGAGATATTTGTTCATTACCGTTATTCCATTTGCTCTATTCTCGATTGCATTCGCCTATAAGTTCTTAAAAAATGTAGGAGAAGTTACAAAGCCCAAAGTCGATATTCTTTCCATTGTACTTTCTACTGTTGGATTTGGCGGGATCGTACTTGGATTTAGTTCGGCTGGAGAAGGAGAAGCTAGTTTCCTTGATCCCCAGGTGCTGGCTATGATTATCGCGGGGGCTGTATCCCTCGTCTTCTTTTCAATTCGCCAGCTGAAACTGGAAGAACCGCTTCTTGACGTACGTGTATTCCAATATCCGATGTTCACCATTGGCCTTGTGTTATTCATCATTGTTATGGTTTCTATGTTTTCCTCTGAAATCATTCTGCCCATGTATATGCAGGGACCACTCGCTATACCTGCTGCAACAGCTGGACTTATTCTGTTACCTGGAGCTTTGTTGAATGGACTCATGTCTCCAGTAATGGGAAAACTTTTTGATAAGTTTGGTCCCAGACTGTTGATTATTCCAGCGACGGCTATCCTAATGGGAACCTTGTTTTCCTTGAGCCAGGTAAGTATGGATACACCGATTTGGCGGATCGTACTTAGCTACCTATTGCTCATGCTTTCCATCTCGGCCGTTATGATGCCTGCTCAGACGAACGGATTGAACCAGCTGCCGAAACGCCTCTACCCTCACGGTACGGCGATTATGAATACTTTGCAGCCCGTATCCGGAGCTGTAGGGGTGGCGGTATTTATCAGTTTAATGACCACCAGAGAAGAAAGCTATTTAAATAATGCGCAAAATCCAGAATCTGAAGCGGTCATGAGTCAAGCACTTGTAGCTGGTGTTGAACTGGTCTACTTTATTGCCTTTTCTTTAGCTGCTATCGGATTTCTCGTTTCCCTTTTCGTTAAACGGGCAAAACAGACAGATCATGAAACATCCAGCGAGAAAAAGACCGTTGTAGAACATTAACATTAAGGTCCGCAATGATCCCCCTAGCCGTCAGACGGGTGGGGGGATCGTTATTTGGCTATGGTAAGCCTATCTGCTGCTCATGCCTCTACCTCAAAAAAACAATAACCAGGATAAGCAAAGGAACGAATCTGATTCTTTAGATTTAACAAAGGCGTTCTCGGGAATAATTTTACCATCATGAAAGGTAAAAAAATGCATTGTTATTTTAAAGAAACCTTCATTAAAGCATACTGGAAAGCATGTATGTTTCGCGGCAAACCTCAACATAATTTATAATATAAGTAAGTATGAATGATAGGAGCGGATATCTATGTACCCGATTTATTATACAGTGGTGATCGTCGTTTCCATCATAGCCCTTGTCAGCACAATTGTTATCGCTAAAGAAATGACAAAACAGGAAAAGGAAAGCTCCTCCAAAAATGAAACGGAGAGCCTGAAAAACGAAACTAAAAATTCGAGCATACCTATGCTTACTGTGATTTATTCCATTACTTTTGTCCTCACTATCATTCTCGTCTGGATTTTCATATTATAGTTCAGTAGAAAAGGAACTTTTCCTCATAAAGGAAGGTTCCTGTTTTTATGGAGGTTATTTGAACCTATTCGGTATTAACTCAAGATCTAGTAATAAACATGGACGCTGTAAGGAAAGAGTGATTCAAATGTTAAAAACCAAATTGATCATTGGAGCGGTTACGCTTGCTGCTTCAGTCGCTGCCATAACTCTACTACTCCAGAACCACAGTTTCAGCAGGAGCGCTTCTTCCGTAGAGTGTCCAGCAGAAGGGGATCGATTCTGCACCTTCACGGAGTTATCTGACGTATACGAAGAAGGCGAAGATTGGGAAATAGAACAACGCGAATCTCCAGACAGCCGTGTATTAGTAAGTGCCATACACGGTGGAGGAATTGAGCAGGCCACTTCTCAGCTCGCAGACGCTCTTGCCGGCGAAGAATACAGCTATTATACATTTAAAGGTAAAATGAGTTCGGGAAATTTTAATAATTTACATATAACCTCTGTAAATTTTGATGAACCTCAGGCTCTTACTATGGCGCAAAAAGCCTCGATTCATATTTCTTTCCATGGGGCTGTGGGGGAAGAGAAAAAAACACTATTAGGAGGTTTAAACGAGAATTTAAGAGGCTTAATTTCCAAGCATTTAAAGTCAAGTGGATTCCATGTGAAAGAAGCTCCCGAGCATCTAGACGGCGACCATCCAAATAATATCGTGAATAAAACCAAAACCGGAGAGGGTGTTCAGTTGGAATTAACAAGAGCGCAAAGAAAAGCTTTTTTTGAAAATGGAAATATTAGCTACCGCTCTAGAAATGAAGTTTCCAATCAAACAGAAGCCTTTAACGAATATACGGAAGCTATCCGTGCAGCAATAAAAGAATATAAAGAGAGAAACCTCTAACCAAACAGAGATGTGATTGCATCCTCCTGTCATTTAATGCAAATGGAGACATACAATGTACTAGCACCCTGCTGTCCATCGGCAGCGAGATGAACAACATAGAATAAAGGAGATCATCACATGAGACTGCTTGGTTTGAAGTTAATTAATTTAGCGAGTTTTATTTATCTGCTTACAGCTTCCTTCTTCTTGTCGCGAAATTTCATGCAGCCCTCCACCGCTAATGTGTACGTGATGCCAGCCCCGTTTGCCTTTTCCATTTGGATCGTTATTTACCTTCTGCTTTTTTTCTTTATTATGAAATCCTTCTTTGCTAACGAAGAGCTCGATCTTGTCGTCAATCGAATAGGTCTCTGGTTTCCTTTAAGTATGATCCTATCAGGAACCACCGTTATTGTAGAAACCACCCCTTCCCTTCTGTTCATTTCTTTATCATTGCTTACCCTATGTGTGGTTTATTCGATCATTCAAGGACTGAACCTCTCCACCAAAAAGTACAGAACTCCATTTTCGATTTATCTTGCCTGGACGTCTATCGCCACCATTGTTAATACCTTTGTCGTGTTGAAAGCAAACGGTGTACAAGAGTTATTTGCTATTGGAGAACTGGGCTGGTCCGCTTTCATTCTTGCAGTAGGAGGACTTATCGCGATTGCCTTCTATTTTATTCAGAAAGACACGTGGTTTCCTCTCGTTTTTATATGGGGCTACGGAGCCATCTTTGCCTATCAGGACGACTCCCTCATAAAATTTGTTACAGGTGCTTTTGTCATAATCCTGCTATTTATAATTATCTTTAGCTTGTTTCAAAAGAATCGTGTCTCTTAAAGATTAGGGCTATTAACATCTATTTAGCCCCTGGCATTTACTAATCTTCATTAAATTCTTACATATTTTTATAATAAAGGAGGGATACTCCCGTTATATCCGTGATAAAGTGAAATTACTTCGGCACCTTTCCTGAATCTGCATTCGAGTAAGAGCTGATGAATATCTTAAAACAAGGAAGGCAGCACTTCATATCCTTGCTTAATTGAACTACCCCCACTTACTCGCTGACGCTCCTTGAAGTAGGGGGATTCCTAAGAGCACAAACCTAACGGTTCGTTCAAATGATTAGGCTAGCCCCGTCGCACCGACGGTTGGAAGGATCCTTTGAATCTCCTTCAATATATTGAAGCTCGCATTTAGATCGCGGTTGTGGTGGCTGCCACAATTCAGGCAATCCCACGTTCGAACAGCGAGATTCTTCACCTCACCGTTTTGGTATCCACAATAGGAACACAGTTGCGAACTCGCAAAAATTTTCGATACGGGTATCAATTGTTTTCCGTACCATTCTGCTTTGTATTCGAGCATAGTAGTGAACATCGACCAACTCGCATCACTAATCGATTTGGATAGTTTTCGGTTTTTGAGCATATTGGAAATTTGGAGATTTTCTACCCCGATTACATCGTGGTTTTTGATGATTTCGGTAGAAATCTTATGCAGATAATCTTTGCGAGAGTTCGTAATCTTTTCGTGGAGTCTGGCTACTTTAATCCGTTGCTTATGCCAATTCGAAGATCCCTTTTCCCTTCGGGAAAGGATACGTTGAGCTTTTGCTAGTTTCTTTTCGGTCTTACGTAGGTATCGTGGGTTTTCATAGGTGGGGCCATTCGAGAGAACAGCGAAGTCTTTCAATCCGAGATCAATACCAACAGAGGAGTTGGTTTTAGGAAGTCTCTCGACTTTTGTATCAATAAGAATAGAAACAAAATGTTTACCTGAAGGATTCCGACTAACAGTTGCGCTTAAAATACGCCCTTCTACTTCACGACTCTTAGCAAACAGCACCCAGCCTACCTTTGGTAGCTTCACTTTATTACCGACGATTCGGATATTACCTTTGTTGTATTGAGCGGTATAAGATTGCTTTCTATTCTTTTTAGACTTGAACTTCGGTCTATTGTTAAGTTTCTTAAAAAAACGATCGAAAGAAGCTGCAAGATTCCTCAACGAATTTTGCAGAGCTGTACTATCAACTTCTTTTAACCATTGGAAATCTTGTTTGATTTGTGTAAGTTGTTTATTGCATTTTGCATAAGACAAACCTTTACCAGAACGTTTGTAGGCATTGTTCCACTCGGCGAGGAAATGATTAAACACAAAACGTGAACATCCGATGGATTTAGCAATTAACGTTGTTTGTTCTTTACTAGGATAAATGCGAAATTTATAAGCTTTGTGCGTCACCATTTCCACCTCCATATAGGAACATATGTTCTCGTTTTAGTATAGCATATAGCCTTAAGAATAGAAAACGAAAACCTTCGCCTGACGACGGCATTTATCTCCCCCTTACCACCGGTCTTCGACACAGTGCTTGAAGAGGGAGGCTTCTGCCGATAAATGCTAAAAAAGGGGTGACTGAGATGGAAAAGAAGCATATGTTCCAAAACATAACCCACAAAAAGATGGACTTTGATCAAGTATTTAATCATATTCTGACCTTTATGAATAAGGAACCGCTCGGAAACTACCGCTTAATGCTTGGTACTGATTCTCAAATCCACCCTTCTCACACCATTTTTATTACTGGAATCGTCATTCAGCGTGTAGGAAAAGGAGCCTGGGCTTGTTTCTGCAAGGAGCTTATTAGACGTAAAATGACTACGCTGCATGAACGCATCTCTTATGAAACATCACTTACCGAACGAGTCGCTGCTTTGTTTACAGAAGAAAAGAAAACGGAAATGATTGATATTATTCTGCCTCATATTTATAAAGGCGCTACGTTTACCATGGAAGGGCATATCGACATTGGTTCAGGAGAGCGGAACCGGACAAGAGTGTATGTAAATGAAATGGTAGCGCGGATTGAATCACTCGGAATCGAACCAAAAATTAAGCCAGATTCGATTGTAGCCAGCAGTTACGCTAACAAATACACAAAATAACCCGCTACTCACTTTATAAGGCTCTGCTAAATCTCCGAGTTACTTATTAGAGATAAGCTCCCCTTACTGGAAGACTCAGTTTCGAGATAAATGGGGACCGTTACTCTATTTGGAAGAGGGCTGGTGGGGAAATAACTCGCTTTCCTATGGGGGAACGGTGAGCTTCCTCGCTCGTTTCACTCCCTGCGGGATCTCACCTAGTTCTTTCTCCCATGGGAGTCTCGCCATTTCCCCACCAACCCAGCCATTTCTTGTGAACGGACCCTGCTATAGGAGATAGAAGCCATGCCACATCTGCTTCCAATGCTTATATAACAGGGTTTCTATAGCTAAACACACGTAAAGACCAGTGTGAATCATAGATGATCCTTGTTCATTGGAAGGCGTTTATGCAGACAATTTTGAGCTCTCAATGATCGCAAAGGGGCGGAAGGGAACGGCGAAGACTCCTGCGGGATGAACATGATCGGTGAGATCCCGGAAGGCGAAGCCTGAGGAAGCTCACCACATGCCCGCGGAAAGCGAGTCGTTCCCTGGAGCCCCTTTCTCTACAAAATATCTCGAAACTGAGTCTTCAACTATACGGCCCTTTAGTGTAATAACTTGCTTATGTAAAATCAACGATGCCTTTTCATAAGATTTAAAAAAGCACAATCTCGACTCAACTGAGATTGTGCTTTTTGATTATACTCGCACTTTCTTTAATTGCTCCAGTACTTCTGAAGGCTCTGCGCGATCTTTGTAATCTTCTTTCGTATATTCATAAACAATCGTTCCGTCCTGATCAATCACATAAGTTGCAGAAACAGGAAGTGTCCACGTTTCATCACCGTTATGCTCGTCTACTCTCAGTCCTTTATCCTTGTACACTTCAACAAGGTAATCCGGCAGCTGATAAACGAGATTATACTGATTGGCTGTTTCATTTCCGACATCACTTACGACATGGAACTGTAGATCATTTTTCTCGGTCGTGGATAAAGAATGATCAGGTGATTCCGGACTGATAGCAATTAATTCGCCACCGTTTTCGTGAATATCACCCAGGATTTCCTGATAAGACCGGAGTTCCATATTGCAATAAGGACACCAGCCTCCCCGGTAAAACGTCAGAATAACAGGTCCTTGTTCCAGCTGTTTGTATAATTCTATAGAATTTCCCTTCGCATCAGGAAGGTTGAAGTTGGGAGCTTTTTCGCCTTCAGCGAGACCCTTCCCGTCAGAAGACTGCTCCAATTCTTGAATGGCCTGCTTCATTTTCTTTTGCACATCTTCAGGAGCCGTCGCTTTGAATTTTTCAATGTATTCGTTGTAGCGCTCTTTCATTTCTGTCTTCACAAGAAAAAACTCCTTTATGGTTTGATTCACGTCGATTATAACCTAGTTGTTTACTTGGTTAAAGGGATTTGCTCAGTTCCCCTTGTTAAAAATAAAGCTATACATACAGCAAGTCCTCCTGCGGTCAGCTTTCCAGTTATCACTGGAACGATCATATCTTTTTCAACTCCTGCTACAAAAGCAAAGTGGCTGCCCAGCACAAAAGCACCGCTTACGGCAAAAGCTGAATTAACAACTTTCCCGCGGCGATCCATGTGTTTCATCATAGCAAGCATCGGTAAGTGATGGGCAAGAGAAGCGAGCAGGCCGGTCATAGCTGAAGCATTTAAACCGATCTTATTGCTCAACCGATTCCATAACTTTTCTCCTTTTTGATTCAAAAAAGCAATCAAAGGATAAGCACCGGCAAGGGTAACTGTAATTCTACCTACAATAGAGACTCCTTCAGAAAGAGGAGCCAATCCTGAGATAAGGGTGAATTCGGTGAGCGTTTCAATCGTAATGGCGACAAGTCCCGTAATAATTAGGATTTCAACCCCTTTTCCAAACCAGGCAAATACACGTATCGCCCCATTTGTGAACAGCCATAAACCCACTCCGATAAAGACGGAGAGAAACAGCGCCGGCATTAGATTCTGCAGCATCCACAACCATTCATATCCTGCGATCGCACCTCCTGCCAGGCAGCCCACAGGGATTGTTACAATTCCGATTAAAATTCCTTTTGCGAAGTAAGGCCGGTCTTCTTTTTGAATGATGGTAAGGGCGACCGGTATAGTGAAGACGAGGGTCGGTCCCATCATGGTTCCTAAAAATGCCCAGGAAAATACAGCCGCTTCATCTGTTAAGGCTAAAGCTTCTGAGAGGGAATAGGCTCCCATATCAATCGCTAAAATCATAGAAGCAAACATGGAGGGATCAGCGCCCATATCTCTAAAGACTGGACTAATGACAGGTGCAGTGATCTCTGATAAGACGGGGGCGAGCGAAATGATCCCTACCATGGATAGGGCTAGCGGCCCCATCATCATAAAGGCATCATAGAAATGCTTCCCTAACGATAATCGCTGATTAAGTACATAGTAATCCAAAGCCCCTGCCACCATAAAAATACACATGATGATTACTATCGATTCATTGATCCATAGCAAATCTGCTCCCCCCTTCATGAAATCTTCCTCTTACTCTCTCTTTTCGTTCCGTTCACTGTTTTCCCTTCCAAGTCCCGCGCCTAACTTTTCGTTCATAAAAAAACACTCAGAGTAAACACTCTGAGCGCCTGCTAAGGAAAGATTTATTTAGCCGATTCCGCATGCTACCGAACCATTTTTCTGTAAATACTTCTGGTGATGCTCTTCCGCTTCATAGAAAGTGGTGGACTGAACGACCTCAGTAACGATCGGACGCTTGAATGTACCTTTTTCATCCCACTCTTTAATCTTTTCTTCTGCAATATACTTTTGACTGGCATCGTTGTAAAAAATCGCAGAGCGGTATTGGTGACCGATATCGGCACCCTGACGGTTTTTAGACGTTGGATCATGGGTTTCAAAAAAGATATTTACGAGTTCAGAATAAGTAATTACAGTCGGGTCGTATTCTACTTTCACCGCTTCAGCGTGACCCGTTTTCCCCGTTTTAACCTGTTCATAGGAAGGATTATCCAAGTCCCCGCCAATATAACCTACACGTGTGGATGTGATGCCTTCAAACTTTTCAAAGAATGCTTCTACTCCCCAGAAACACCCTGCTCCAAAAATTGCCTTTGCCATTTCTCATCTGTCCTTTCCTTTTAACGCAACTTCTATCGAGAGCCTTTACGGGTATATGACAACGAAAAGACCCCTTTTCTTATCCAAGAAAAGGGGTCGTATAATAGTCCGTACGATCCTCTCATCTCTTAGGATGTCACCATCCTACAGGAATTGGCACCGTTCTCGTCAATCCTTAGATTGATTCGATGGTTGCCGGGCATCAAAGGGCCAGTCCCTCCGCCTCTCTGGATAAGAAGTTTCCGTTATTTATTTTTAAGTTATTTCATATCTTACAATGTTTTAGCAGTGAAGTAAAGGATGAAGCTTGAATTTTTTTGGAAAAAACATATTCAGCTCTCGTTTTGTTATCCTATTCAGATTCCCTTTAAAAAATGCCCGTCTATTTTTAAGGTTTTTCTCATTCGACAAA
This sequence comes from Halobacillus sp. K22, assembly GCF_052246795.1. NCBI lineage: Bacteria > Bacillati > Bacillota > Bacilli > Caryophanales > Bacillaceae > Halobacillus > Halobacillus sp. K22. The sequence goes on from NZ_JBQQCN010000034.1 coordinate 32,692, forward strand.
CCCTTATTTGCCGCGATCTCCTGAAGTGCTGACTTCTTCAAACGGCTGGACGATGACAAAGCCATCACCATTGAATTCCATTTGGATCGATTCTCCACTTCCCCGGCCAATGATGGTTTTAAAACTGATATCTGTTCGAAATTCTGGCTGCAGATGCCCCGACCAGGCTACCGTCGCATTCGGATCAGTGATCACTGGCTGCCCTGGACGCACCATGATCGTGAGCGGTTCGTAGTGAGAAGTGATCGCTACTTTTCCTCTTCCCTGCAGTTTGACGTTGAACAGCCCGCCAGACATCATTCCAGCCACTTTTTTCATCAGTTGAATATCCCAATCCACGCCTGGCTCAAAGGCTAGAAGATCATTGCCGTTTACGGTGATTTCTTCATTATCCAGTTCTAGAATGGTAATTTTTTTACCTTGATCGGCTAAATAAAGGCTGCCGCGTCCGGTAGCTTTCATAAGGGAACTACCCTCCCCGCTCATCGCTTTCTTCATAAAGCGGCCTACGCCGTGCTCAAGAAACCCTTCTCTTTCGAACTTGATTTGCCCGTTGTAGGAGATCATAGAGCCCGCTTTCGCCCATACCTGATCCGTTAAGTTTACTTCCAGAATCCGCGGTGTTTCCAACTCAAAGTATTCATTTTCGGCATCGTCCTGCTTTGTTTCTCTTATAAATTGTTCAATGGAGTATTTGCTCATTCTTTCCTCTCCCTTTTTAATCAAAATTGATTCCTATGCAGGATATTCGCTCTACTCCTATGGTACTCCTTCTTCACCCAGGGGAATTTTGCTGGACTGAGGATTAAAGAGAGTCTGGAAGCTATGAGTTCTTGTACTACCTTAAATCTCTGTCGATTATTACAGATACGTTCCCGTTTGTGGAAGACTCAGTTTCGAGATATCTAGTGAGAGAATTAGGTCCTGCGGGGAACGAACTCGCTTTCCGGCCCTGCACGACGCAGGGTCGTTCGACGTTGCCACACGACGTAGCGTTCTTAGTCGAACCTCTTCTGTGCTGAGCCTCCTCAGGCTTCGACTTCCGGGGTCTCAACGATCATGTTTACCCCACAGGAGTCTCCCCGTTCCCCTCCGGACCTGGCCAAATCAGAAACTCGAAACTTGTTCGTTTTTCATCCGCTTGAGAAGTAAAAACCACATGGGCGTATATACTTTTTTTCATGTTGGAACTATGCGAGATAGCCTGTTATATAAGCATTTCAGTCAGGGTAATGAGGAAAGGATACTCTCTTTAGAATGGTGTCGTTTGCCCTAATAAAGTTGGATTGGCGGGGAAATGTGGAATCACCCTGAAAGACACGACCAACATAAGCTGACCATCAAAAAGATTGCGGTTTTTCAATCCGTTGATGAGCGGCTTATGTCTCGAGTGTCTAGGTGATGGAACAAGAGGTGTTATTTCCCCACCAGCCCCCTCCCTTATATCGTAAAGGATCCCAATTTATCTCGGTCCAGAGCCTTACACAATCCGGCCCTTTTGTTTATTAATTCGTTTTGGTCAACCTAAGAATAAGGCGCCGTAGATGAGAGATCCAAGGATTACAAAGGCAGGATGCAGCTTTACTTTTTCCAGTAGTAAGAAGCTCGCAACGATAAGGATCGCCGTTTGCAGGAAACCTGTTGATTCATAGGAATTCCAGAAAAACTGATAGGCCATAATCCCAAGAAGCACGGCAATTGCCGGGCGGATTAAGTTAGTCATCCGCTTGACCCTAGGAGAATCCTTGAATTTATATAGGAAACTCAATAGGACAATCATTAAAATAAGCGATGGAGCAACTGTGGCAAAGACACCGACCACTGCCCCCAGGACACCCGCCTGCTGATAGCCGATAAAACCAGCCATTTTCGTTGCAATCGGCCCTGGCAGCGCATTCGCCATAGCAAGCATTTCGCTGAACTCCGTCACACTCATCCATTCAAATCGCCCCACAACCTCATTTTCTACCAGAGGGATGGAAGCAGGACCTCCACCATAACCGACTATTCCAGGTATAAAAAAAGCAACAAATAGTTTCCATAAGATCATGACGACTGCTCCTGACTTTTTAAATTAGACTTATCTTTAACAGGCTTAAGTAAAGCGTACATTAATAGCGCAAAGATAAGCAGGCCAGGGTGCAGGCCTATCCATTCAATCAGTAAAAGAGAGCCCACCCCAAGAGATAGTGAGACCACCCAGCCCAGACTCCCCTGAGCTTTTTTCAGAAAATCATAAGTCAGCTTGGCAAGCATAACTCCTACAACCGGGACAACAGCTTGTGTCATGCCATTGACCCAGGGCTGATCACGCAAACTATTTAAGGAAATAATTAGGACGATCATAATCACAATCGTAGGAAGAATGGTCGCTAATACTGCATTTAACATTCCTATGATTCCGGAAACACGATAACCTATGTACCCGGCCATTTTCGTAGCAATAGGACCTGGCAGCGAGTTACCTAATGCCAGCACATCGCCAAATTCATCGTCTGAGAGCCATTTATATTTTTCAACCACTTCTTTATGGACCAGCGGAATGGAAGCAGGACCTCCTCCATAACCGAGCATTCCCACACGAAAAAAGGCTATAAAGAGATTCCATTGCTGCATTTCTTCTCCTCTCCTTCCAATCCGACTCTCCTCTTTCCTTCAGTAAGCGGAGATCGTGCCATCTGTTCTTGATTCAGTGCCGCCATATAAAACTCCCGTTTCTGGATCACGCCATATGAGCTGGCCTCTCCCGAAAGCACCTGTTTCCAGCTGCACGCTGATGTCATGTCCACGGCGCGCGAGAGCTTCGGCAACATGTTTAGGAAAGTTCGGCTCTACCCACACTGTCTTGTCTTTCATCCACTGCCAGCGGGGAGCATCAAGCGCGGCCTGTGGGTTTAAATGAAAATCAACCGTATTCATGACGACCTGCACATGCCCTTGGGGCTGCATAAATCCGCCCATGACACCAAATGGTCCGACGGGCTGGTCTCCTTTCGTTAAAAAACCGGGGATAATGGTATGATAAGATCTTTTGTTTCCTTCAAGTGAGTTCGCGTGCCCTGGTTCCATAGTAAAATTATGCCCCCGGTTTTGCAGAGCAACACCAGTGCCAGGCACCACTAATCCAGATCCGAATCCCATGTAATTGCTCTGAATAAACGATACCATATTCCCTTCCCCGTCCGCGGCAGCCAGATACACGGTTCCACCTTTCGGGGGTACGCCCGCTTCCGGCACTTCAGCTTCTTCTGTAATAGAAGATCTGCGTTCAGCTGAATAATCATCATTTAATAAATCATCGATGCCTACTTCCATAGAAGAGGCATCAGCGATGTATTTTTCTCCGTCTGCAAAAGCGAGCTTCATGGCTTCTATCTGCTTATGATATGTAGAATCACTTTCTTTTTCAAGTATGTCAAAACCTTTCAGCATGTTCAAAGCTGAAAGTGCCACAAGACCCTGGCCGTTCGGCGGTATTTCCCACACGTCATAGCCACGGTAGTTCACGGAAATAGGATCTACCCATTCCGGTTGATAGCTGGCCAAATTTTCTTTAGAAATAAAACCGCCGTATTGTTTAGAAAATGCATCGATTCGATCTGCAGTTTCTCCATTATAAAAGTCTTCCGCATGGGTTTCAGCTATTTTTCTCAGTGTATGGGCATGGCCTTCCGATTTCCAGACCTCACCGATTTCAGGAGCTTTGCCATCTGGGGCAAAGGTATCGAACCAGTGGGTGAACTCTTCTCCTTTTAATGTTTCACGGAATTTTGCTGCAGCCATGTGCCAGAACTTCCCGAGTACAGGAGAGATTGGATATCCTTCTTCCGCGTATTGAATAGCTGGAGCGAATAAATCTTTAAATGGAAGCTTTCCAAAACGGCGTGATAATTCTGCCCAGGCCCCGGGTGCTCCTGGAACAGTAACGGGCTCAAAGCCAAATTTCGGAATCTCTTCGTACCCTCGGTTTTTTATTTCTTCAGTAGAAATCGAGGCAGGTGAATGACCACTCCCATTCAGTCCATAAAGTTTATTTTCTGTCCATACGAGAGCAAAGGCGTCTGAACCAATTCCGTTGGAAGTAGGTTCAACAACCGTTAGAGCGGCGGCGGTTGCTATGGCTGCATCTATCGCATTTCCTCCTTTTTGTAAAATGGACAATCCAGCCTGAGAAGCAAGCGGCTGGGAAGTTGCAACCATTCCGTTTTTCGCAATGGTAGAATTTCTTGCGGTCTCATAGGGATGATAGAGATAGTCTAAGTGCTGCATTTAATCGTGCTCCTTTCACTTGTAAGAAAAGAAGAAAAGTAAATTTTTTCAATCTTCTCATCATTTTACTATGTCTCCTATTAAAAGAAAAACCGTTTACATATTCAATCAAGGAAAATTAGGTGCTACATATGGTAAACTCGAAATATCCTATACTTGGAAAGGATGTTTACAAGATGTACGGAATAGATGAAAAAAGAAATGAATTACTAGCTTTTGTTGAAGAGGTATCTGACGAGCAAGCACGCACAAAACCGGACGAAAAATCCTGGTCTATTTTAGAAGTCTTAGAGCATTTGTACTTAATGGAACAAATGATTGTGCATCAGATGAATCAGGCGATCAAACAGGGGGATGAGCAGCAGGTAAATGAAAAGCCCCTGCACAAAACTACCAATCGCGACTATAAAGTGGAAGCACCTGAAACACTGAAACCAAAAGGGGAATTTAATACGTTAGAAGAAGCAAAGAAAGGGTTGGAACATACTCGTGAAGCTACTTATTTTCTGATTCATAATAAGGATCAGGAAACGCTGCAGAATCGCGCTTTCCCTCATCCCTCTTTCGGAGACCTGGATCTCGAGCAGTGGGTAGAATTTATCGGCTGGCACGAGCTTCGTCATTTAGATCAGATGAAAGAAGTAAAAGCTCATATTCAATAAAAAAATCCTCCCTGCGGCAAGCCGCCCAGGGAGGATTTTCTGTTACGAACGTTTTGTTGGTTTAACTTCTTCTCCATTTTTTCCACTATAGCGTAGTCCCCAGCCTGTCATAGCTGCAATAAACATAACGATGAGCAGCCCCCAGCCTTGAAACACATACGGGAAAACTTCTGTCGGACCAACGACCGGAAGGAAGTCATACTCTTCCGCAGCTCCCTGGATCGTTGCCCAAGCGAGAAGCACCCCGCCGCTCCACGGGAAAATGTAACCTAATGATGAAGTCACCGTATCAAGGAAGTTGGCTCGGCGATATGGGTGAATATTCATCTCTATTCCGAGCTTTCTGACAAAGGGTGCTGCAGCAATTTCTGCGGCTGTGTTTATTGTAATAAACACATTTAAAAAGGCTACGATTCCAAATATCGAAAGTTCTGCCCGTCGAACCACATTATTAATAATTCTAAGGAAGAAACTTTTAATAACATCCATCGTACCTGCTACCTCAAGTAAATGGGCGGCAGCTAAGATTAATAGAATAAGAATAGCCATATTAAAGTAACCGCCAATTCCACTCATTAAGGCGCCCTCCACAACAGCCTCTCCTGAATCATTTTTATAAATATGAAGGACTTTTGTTAAAGAGACACCTGAAAGAGCAATGAGTCCGATAGAAGTGACGATTCCCCATGTCAGTGAGGTAAGCAAGTGATGTCCACTCAATGCCAGATAGAGTACAAGAATAAATGGCAGCAGCATAATCAAACCATCTGGAGCTACTTGCGCCTGCAACTGGTTAATTACTTCTGTACTTCCTTGTTCTCCGCCGCCTCCAAAGATAATAAATAGAATAAGAGCCGGAATCGCAGCAGTTATGGAGTATTTAAACCTTGAGCGAACTACACCAGGAACATCTGCTTCCTGGGTAGTCGCGGATACGATGGTGGTATCAGATACAGGAGCCAGATTGTCTCCAAACACCGCACCACTTAAAATAGCGGCAAGCAATATCACGGGATCCGCCCCTAAAATGACCCCAGCCGGATACATCAGGACACCGAACGTCGCTACTGTACCATAGCCTGTTCCTACAGCCGTTGCGAACAGAGCCGCCAATAAGAAAGTAATAGCCACAAAAGCTCCACCTTCCAAGCCGGTCTGAAATCCAAACCAGATCAGGCCATCAACAAGCCCGCCGGCCGATAATAACTTCGCAAACATCCCAGCCCAAAACCACGCAATAACGGCAATTACGCCTACGGGCTGAGCCATTCCTGAGAATAAGCTTTGAGCATAATCTGCCCATTGAGATTTACAGAAAAACAAACCAATGGCGATGCCGATAACCATTCCCAGCACCAGGGATTGCTCTGTCACCAATTCAGTGACACTCAGGGCAATCGCCCAAATAATGAAAAACACAAGAGGAATCGTTGCAGCAAATACTCCGCCTCGAAATTCCAGTCGTTTAATGTCTTTCTCTCCTAATGCTTCATCTATGACTTCATTGTTTTCCTGGTCAGCCACTAAGCTCCCTCCTCACTTCATTCTTAAAACTCCTAATCTACTGTATCATTGAACAGCTCGTTTAAGAAACTAAAAAATTTTGCCACTTTAAAGCGAAAGGGCTTAAGTTCCGTAACTGCTTTAAAGTAGTCATTGTTATATGTCATACAATGGTGTATGATATACACTATAAAGAGAGCGAGGTGGCTCATTGAGTAAATTGTTAAATTCCTTAATTACTGAAATGAGAAGAGGGTCTCTGACGCTTGCTGTGCTCAGTCAATTAAAGTCTCCTCAATATGGATACTCGCTTGTTCAGCGTTTGGAAACCTCAGGTATTGTTATTGACCAAAGTACCCTTTACCCTTTGCTCAGACGACTGGAGAAGCAGGAATTAGTAACCAGCACGTGGGATACATCCGAAAGCCGGCCCAGAAAATATTACGTCTTGAGTGATTATGGCGAGGAGATCTTTAGTGAGCTGAAAACAGAATGGGAAAGAACTTCTTTACAACTTCATAATTTATTACAAGGAGAGGAAATGGATGGACTTAATTAAACGGTATGTTTATGAGGTCACGCGAAGACTCCCGGAGAAGATGCAAGAAGATGTTGCTCTTGAGCTTCAATCAACCATAGAGGATATGCTGCCTGATCATCCATCAGAAAAAGATATCAGACTCGTGCTGACCAATCTTGGCGACCCGGCTGTACTTGCCCGGCGATATAGTGATCGGCCTTCCTATTTAATTGGCCCTGCATTATATGAGCAATATTTAAACGTTTTAAAGCTCGTTCTTCCTATTATTATAATAATTGCAATCATTTCCGTAGTGGCCGGCGAAATTCTTTCTTTTTCTGGAGATACAAGCATGCTTACCATTGTCTTATCTATTATGATTCAAGCCTCGTTCACAGCAGTGGGAGCCGGCATTCAAGCTGTCTTCTGGATTACACTCATTTTTGTAGTAATCGAACGGACCACAAACTCAGAAGAAGTACCGTTTGGAAAAGCCTGGACCCCGGATCAGTTGAAAAATAAGCCCGCTATTCCAAAAAATCGATTGATATCAAATTGGGAACTGGCAGGAGGCCTGCTCTGGACAGCCATTGCCGTTACCGTTTACCTGAATTCCTCAAGCCTTATCGCAATATATAAACAGGAAAATGGTGAAGATCCGAATAAGGTATCCCCCATCTTCAACGAAAGCCTTCTGACTTCCTTTTGGCCTTATATTTCTCTACTAGTGGGAAGTGCTCTCGCATTAATCATTTATAAGTGGTTTTTAAAACAATGGACAATGAAACTGGCTGTTATTAATACGCTGTATAATGTGCTTTGGGTTGTTCTTGTAAGTCTGATGATCAGTCATCCTGAACTGTTTAATCCAGCCGCTGTCACAGAGCTTGAAGCAACTCTCCAGACCGATTTATCAAACGTGACACAGTGGGCTCGATTAACTGTTATAATCACAGCTGTGGTTTTTTCAGGGATAGACATCTTTGAAGGATTTAGAAAGGCAAGAAAAGGATGGAAATATAAAAAGCTAGAGGTGAAACAAGTTGATTGAATTACAGAATTTTTCAAACGAAGATTTTGACCAGCTGATTGATTGGATTCCTTCAGCAGACTTCTTGATGAAATGGGGAGGCCCTATTTTTGAATTCCCTCTGGACCACAAGCAGCTTGATTCCTATACCAGCCAGCCGGACCGCTTGGTGTATAAAGCATGGGATCCTGAATTCAATGAAGTCGTCGGACACATCTCCTTAGGGAGGATCGATAAGAAAAATGAATCCGCCCGAATCGGTAAGGTACTGGTAAGTCCAGAGCACCAAAACCGTGGTATTGGCGAACAGATGATTCAAGAGATGACAGCTATTGCTTTTCAGGAGCTAAAGCTTCATAAGGTTGCCCTTGGGGTATTCGATTTTAACCAACCGGCGATTCGCTGCTACGAAAAAGCCGGTTTTCAAAAAGATGGTCTGCTTAGAGACCATCGAAAAGTGAACGGATCGTTTTGGAACCTAATGGAAATGAGTCTATTACGAACGGAGTGGGATCCATCCCCCTCCAACCAAAAAAGGGAAGCTTCCACATACTAGGAAGCTTCCCTTTTTATTAGTTTGGCTTTGTTAAACTTCAGTGTTGATTTTGAGGTTAAGCTCCCGTTACTGGAAGACTCAGTTTCGAGATTTTTGTGAGAATTAGGTCCTGCGGGGGACGATTTCGCTTTCCGCGGGCATGTGCTGAACCTCCTCAGTCTTCGACTTCCGGGGTCTCACCGACCATGTTTATCCCACAGGAGTCTACATCGTCCCTCTCCGGACCTGGCCGAAACAGCAACTCGAAACCACTTAACACACCGTTTGCTTTGGGAAAAAAGCATAGGATAAAGCGTTTATTTTCATGCTAGCACGGTGTGGAAAAACTTGTCATAGAAGCATTTAGGTCCTATTTAGAAGGAGAGCAATCTCTTTTGGAAGGGTCCGTTATTCTCCCGTGGCTGGGTTGGTGGGGAAATGGCGAGACTCCCATGGGAGAAGGAACTAGGTGAGATCCCGCAGGGAGTGAAACGAGCGAGGAAGCTCACCGTTCCCCCATAGGAAAG
>NZ_JBQQCN010000035.1:0-36441 GCF_052246795.1 Halobacillus sp. K22
CACAAAGACTCGCTACGAGTGAATGGCTAGTTCTTTCTCGACGGGCATCCCACCCGCTATAAGTTACGACCTATGCTCGGTCGCTCCGGGAGTCTCGTCGTTCCCTTCGCCAGCCTATGCTTGAAAAACGAACGGACCCTTATATAGGCGTTAGAAGCTGTTTAACCCGCCTCAAATGCTTTTATAGCGTGAATTATCCACCGTACACGCTCATTGTTAGAAGTTTATCTCCACCATAAACCGGGAGTTTCGAACAAGATTTTGAGCTCCATATATCGCTAGGTCCGGAGGGGGACGATGAAGACTCCTGTGGGATGAACATGATCGGTAAGATCCCGAAGGCGAAGCCTGAGGAAGCTTACCACATGCCCACGGAAAGCGAAATCGTCTCCCGCAGGACATAATTCTCACAAAAGTCTCGAAACTGAGTCTTCCACAAACGGGAGCTTAACTTTAAAAACAACACGTACGTTTTCTTGCCTTAGCAAGTGCTCGTGGAAAAAAGAGTGGTTTACCCAACCACCATCATTTCACTACTTTTTCAATCGCTTGTTTATGAGCTTCTACCGTCCGCTTCAGATCTTCTTCACTATGAGCCGTGGAGAGGGAATAGCGGTTAAGAGGTTTCGTATAGATTCCCAGGTTTAGTAACTCGTAATCCAGCTCTTTTCTTAGGGAAGTGTCTGCTTTCTTTAAATCACGGTAATTCTTTATAGAACCCTCCGCCAGAATTATATTAAAGATACTCCCGCGTCCCACCGTCTGCATTGGGATGTTATAAGCTTTATATAATTCTTCCAACTCGTTTCTGAGACGGTCGGTTTTATCAAATAAGTCTTCCAGCGTGCGGTCTTTCTCCAGTATTTCAATAGTAGCCAGACCGGAAGCCAAAACGGTAGGGTGACCGTTATATGTACCACTATGGAATAAAGTATCATGCTTCGCCCGCTGATCTGCTCCAGCTGTTAAGATATCTCTCGAACCAGCTGGAGAAAGAATATTCATAATTTCTTTTTTTCCTCCTATTGCTCCTACTGGAAATCCTCCACCCAACACTTTACCAAGTGCTGTTAAATCAGGTGTCACTCCATAACTTTCTTGAGCTCCCCCCAGAGATAACCGGAAACCTGTCTTAACTTCATCGAAAATCAATAGGATACCAAGCTCATTCGTCAGAGCTCTTACCCCTTCTATAAATGCTTGTTCAGCAGGAATAAAACCACCCTGTACCGGTTCCATGATGATTGCAGATATTTCATCCGCTCTCTGTCTTAAAATCCTCTCAGTGGCTTCTAAATCATTAAAAGGAAGGACCACTGTATTTTGTTGATAGTAATCAGGAATTCCTAAAGACTCGGGTACAGCATTTGGGGAAGATGGATCCCCTGCTGCTCCGTGATCTGGATTTACACTCATGAGCACCTGATCATACCCGCCGTGATAATGCCCTTCAAACTTAGCAATCGTTGACTTACCGGCATAGGCCATAGCCGCTCGTATCGCAAGCATGGTAGCCTCTAGTCCTGAGTTGGTAAAACGCACCATTTCAATGCCAGGATACAAAGATACCAGCTTCTCAGCCATAATCGTTTCAAGCCGGTGAGGAGTCCCAAAAATCGTGGTTCCCGCTTCTCTCATTTGTCCTATAGCCGCCTCAAAAACGGCGGGGTGTCCGTGCCCGGCAATTAAAGCTCCATAACTTAGTAAATAATCAATATATTCATTTTGGTCTACATCATAGAGCTTACTCCCGTTCCCCTTCTCCATAACAATTGGATGAGGATCTATATGTTTTATGTTAGCCGTGACCCCTCCAGGAATTACTTCTTGCGCTTTTTTATGCAGGGCTCTGGACGTTGCTGTGTTGTTTGATATAAAATCCTTTCTATTCAATGCCAATCCTCCTGTGGTGGTTAATTTCAAGCTATAATAACACAATATTGGCAACACAAAAATAAAGTAAAAAAAACCAGCCCCTTTTTAAAGGAGCTGGTTTTTATTAAAACGTGCATCTTTTACTCATTGTCCTAGACAGCAAGCTATCCTCTTTTAGCACCTCGACCTCCACGTTTGGATTCCGTGTGCTTTTTCAGTGATGCTAGACGCTCGTCGCTATCCTTCATAAACCTATTCATCTTCTGTTCGAAAGATTCAGCAGGTTTACGAGGCTTTTGAGGACGACGACTCTGGCTTTGTTGGTTTTCTTTTGCTTTTTTGATGGATAAACCAATCTTCCCATCATCTCCAACATTAATGACTTTCACTTCCACCTCATCGCCCTGGCTTAAGTGTTCATTAATGTCTTTTACATAGTTGTCGGCAACTTCACTAATGTGAACGAGACCAGTCTTCCCCTCCGGGAGTTCAACAAACGCTCCAAAATTAGTGATTCCTGTTACCTTACCCTTCAGCTTGCTGCCTACTTCAATTGACATAAAAAAAATGCTCCTCCTTAAAATTTCGATAAAAATATCCTTCTTACATATTATATATAAGCTTTGAAAAGGGTGTCAATATGAAGGGTCTTCATTTGGCATTTTAAATATGATTTCTCCCTCTTTTGAGTAGAAATAATTGGTCCGGGCAATTTGCAGGACGTATTCCTCATCATTCAAAAGCTTGATTTCCTCATTCAAATCTTTTTTCTCTTTTTCCAACGTGCTCATTTCCTGTTGAAGTTCTTCGTACTTCTGGTACTTTTCCGCGTACAGCGACTGTTGGTTGACGTGGTAAACCACCATAGAGCCAGCAACGACCATCACTAAAAGGGCAAACATGACAAGACGGCGAACGAGTCGCTTTTTCTTTTTCTGATGTCTTTCCATGTACGCATCGTAGTGCTTCATGTATGTAGAATCTAAGCGAGCTACTGACTCCGATTTTGTTTTTGCCATTTACGTTCGTCCTCCTTTACTTACGGAATTTTTTGAACCAATTGATTCCTATATTCTTGATTTTATCCAAAAACCCTGCTAAACGCCTTAAGTAATTTCTCGTGTTTTTCGGCAATAATCGCCAAATCAATCGAAAAACAACCTTAATTGGATAAAATGCGACAAGAAATAATAAGAATATACCTTTTAAAAGTATCTTAAAAATACCAATAAGTAAAGTAATAATTAGGAAGAAGATGGATTTCAACGGAATAAATATTAAATTAAAGAATATTTTCTTTATTCCACGTAAGATAGAAGTAACGACTTTGATCCATACCTCCAGCATTTTCATGTAACTAGACTGGAGTAAGGCGCGATAAGCGGCGTATCCGCACACAACGGCTATAAACACATAAACGCGCAGTTCTCCGTAGTTGGCTAAATATAAAAGGTAAAAAAGAAAAGCGGCCTGAAAAATCCAGAAGGCGAGCTGATAAATTAATTCAAACCAGCTCTTCTTATTCCTTTTATGAAAAAGACGTTCAAATGTTTCTAAAGAAGCCCCTACAAATATCCCCCCAGCTATCATCGAAAGGATGGTAACGAATTGTGTGGTAAGCGTCATTTGAATAGCTTGCTAAATAACCCTTTAGCTTTCTCCCCTTGATGCTCGTCCAAGTAGGACATGTCATACATTTTCCCTTTGATTGATACAAGACCTGAGTCGAGATCTAAGTTTTTCATCTGGAGATTCTGGCCTCTGACCACTAAGTAACCCATAGAAGTCTGGAGGAGGAATTCCTCACTATCAAAACTATCGACCTCTTTAACCCCTGAAATTTCTATGTTTCTTCTGTTCCATATTTTAACATTATGCTCTACTTGCGGCTGGCTGCGCAAGCTCTGGTTTTTATCATAACCTTCCATTTGTACCGCCTCCTTCTCTAGTACAAGCTATGAGAAGAAAGGGGCATTTAGAACGTGGAAAGTCAGTCAGAAGAGAAGTTTACATTTCTAGATTTAAAACACATGGAACCGCTAAATGTCCATGTTGATTATGAAAGAAAAGCTCCCGTTTCCGGAAGACTTGATTTCGGGATAGTTGGGTCCGTTACGTAAGATGGATAAGGGTTGGTGGGGAAATAACTCGCTTTCCTATGGGGGAACGGTGAGCTTCCTCGCTCGTTTCACTCCGTCTCGTCATTTCCCCACCAACCCAGCCACAGGAGAATAACGGCCCCTGCCAAAAGAGAGTGTGCTCTTTATCTTAACGGGTCTTAAATGCTCCTATGACAGGCTATCCCCCTCTTTATAGCATCACAAATCCTCATGCTCATTTTGTGCATCAAAGAAGATATATTAAGTGGTTTCGAGTTGCTGATTTGGCAAGGTCTGGAGGGGGACGATGTAGACTCCTGCGGGATGAACATGATCGGTGAGATCCCGCAGGGCTGTTAAGCCCGATCAAGCTCAGCACAGAAGAGGTTCGACTAAGAACGCCACGTCGTGTGGCAACGTCGAACGACCCTGCGTCGTGCAGGGCCGGAAAGCGAAATCGTCCCCCGAAGGACCTTCCTCATAACCAATATCTCGAAACTGAGTCTAAAGTAAACGGCCTATTGTTGAATAAGGTTCTAATGTAAACTCAACAAAATGTTTCACCGAGCAAAAACATAAAACCACTGCGTGATTAAGCAGTGGTTTGTACTTTCATTATTTGACTGGTTCTTCTTTTTTGATCTCATACAGAGACGCCGCTTCATTTTTATTTACATTTTCCTTAAGCGACTTAATCTCGATCGTTAAAATCTTCTGACCAAACTGAATCGTTAACTCATCCCCAATATCTACATTACTTGAGGCTTTACTTTGATTTCCATTGATGCTGATACGTCCTTGATCTGCGATTTCCTTAGCCAGGGTCCGTCTTTTAATCAGTCTGGAAATTTTCATAAATTTATCTAAGCGCATCATTATTCCGCTCCTTTGTGCTTTTGTTTAGCATCCACCCATAATTGCTCCAGCTCTTCTAAATCATAATCAGCCAGGGTTTTTCCGCCTGTTTCAGCGGCTTGCTCCATAGAGAAAAGTCTAGTTCTAAACTTCTGATTCGTACGTTGCAGGGCGTTTTCACTGTTTATTCCATAGTGCCTGCCTAGATTTGCGATGGCAAACAGCCAGTCTCCAAATTCTTTTTCCATCTCTTCCTGATCCTTGTTCAGGCGTGCTTCCTGAAACTCTTCCCACTCTTCTTTTACTTTTTCAATAACAGGCTCAGGGGAGTCCCAGTCAAAACCAACTTTGGCAGCTTTTTTCTGCAATTCCTCTGCCTGCAAAAGTCCTGGAAAACTAGCCGGCACTGATTCGAGAATAGATACTGGCTTTACACCTTTCTCCTCCATCTTAATAGCTTCCCAATTGGTAACTACTTCCTCGGCGTTTTCAGCGGTGGCTTCATCAAATACATGAGGATGACGGCGAATCATTTTTTCTGTTACCGATACTATTACGTCATCCACTGTGAAAAATCCTTCATCTTCTCCAATTTGGCTGTGAAGCATAACTTGAAGAAGGACATCCCCTAATTCTTCTACCATATGCTCATCATCTTGCCTGTTTACAGCATCGATAAATTCATAAGCTTCTTCTATCAGATATTTACGCAGCGATTCATGGGTTTGCTTACGATCCCATGGGCAGCCTTCTGGACCACGCAGGATTCGTATAACCTCTCTTAAGCGAGCAAATTGATGGTTGAGCTTTTGCTTGTCTACTGGAGGAACATAAACACTGGTCAAATTGTTAACCTTTATGCTTCGGTCCAAATCTGCCAGAGGAACGGTTGCTAGTTTCTCTTCCTTACTGCCAGCTGCTGTAACCACTGTTACAGGATATTCTGGAGGTAAGTCCTCAAGAAGCGTTAACTTTACTTCAGAAGCGACACCGGCGTCAGAGACCTGACATAGAATGATATGGTTAAGATACTGGATCTCCTCCCGTTTCAAATCCGTCGCATCTAAAAATTGCAAACCTTCGATAGGGTCGATTTCTAGAGCAGAGAATGCAGCATCCAGATAACTGTGACCCCCTTCTATGTGAAGTTCGACTTTTCCTTGTTTTCTCTTTTCAATTAAGAGTTGTACCGTTTTTTCCGCAAGCATCGGGTGCCCGGGTACAACATAAACAATGTCCTGATCATTTGCTGCTTCCACAAGCTCGCGAACAATTTCTATATATACGTCTTCAAACTGTTCTTTTTGTTCGTAAACATGATCAAAGCCAGCGAAATCTAAGCCTTCTTTTTTTAAATCCTGCAGGACAGGATGATCAGCGGTACGGACAAAAACGGTTTGGTTTTCCTTCTGTAGTAAACGGTATATACCAAGGGGCAACTGGTCCAGATCGCCTGCTCCAAGCCCCACGACAGTAATTCTATTCATTGTTTCATCCCTTTCGGAAGTAATCGAATCAACCATTTATGAAAAGGCAGGACTTGTACTTCATACCTGAAAAAGGCCCCGCATCTTAGCAATAGTATGAAATACACACTTGCTCCTGCTGCTGTTAACGTTAACGTATAAATTAAGAGACCGAACCGGCTGGACTCAAAAATGTCATAGCCAGTAATACGAGTGACCGCAGCCAGCAATCCTGCCATTCCCGCCAGGGCAGCAAGTAAAGAAACCCAGGGTAACCCTGCCCATTTTCTTATTGAGTAATCTTTCCCTAAGATTACGATATTTAGAAATAAAACAAAAGCAGCAGCTATTATCGAAGCTAAAGCGGCTCCATTTAATTCATATAGAGGGATCAGCCACAAGTTCATAAGATATTTAACGACTACACCGCTTATGACTATCACCGCTGTATGACTTACATAACCAAGACCCTGCAGGACAGAAGAGGTGGTGATGGAAACCGAGCTAAAAATAATGACGAGCATTAACATTCTCAGCGGCCCAGTCCCTTCCGTATTTTGGAAGAACAAGGGGTTAATGAATGGGAATAACACAATTAATCCAAACGCAGCCCCTAGAGCGATAATTAAACTGAATTTGGTTGCGGCAAACACGTATCTTTCAACTTCATTCCGATTTTTGATGAAACGGGTTCTTGTAACGGATGGAATTAAAGCTAACGCGACCGAAGAAGCAAGTACGGTTCCCAGTTGAATCAGAGGCTGACCGCGGTCAAAAATCCCCTTCCAGATCCGAGCCTCTTCCAGGTCCACTCCAGCTTGGCGCAGACCTGGAATCAGTGTTAAAGCATCTACCATTTGAAATGATAATAAAAGCATGTAATTAAAACTGATAAACAGACCATAAAAGAAAATGGGTTTTATGTAGGATAGGGATGATGACCAGCGCTTAAACGTCCAGATATTTGTTTTCTTAAAATAAGCCAACAGCACTATGAAAGCACCTAAAGCTCCCAGGACTGAAGCAGCAGATGCCCCAATTCCAATGGCATACATGCTGCCTTGTCTCATAACTATTACGGCTGTCAAAATGATGACGGTGACTCGTATGATCTGTTCAATTACTTGTGAAACGGCCGTCTGTTTCATTTCATTTATTCCTTGAAATACTCCTCGAAACAAAGATACAAAGGGGACGATTAAAAACACACAAAAAGCATATCTTAAAGAAGGAATAAGCTTTTCGTCGCCCATTATATCCGCTATAAGTGGAGCCTGTGTAAAACCCACTATAAATATACTTCCACAGATCCCCATCAGCCAGCAGAAGACGGGGAGGTAGAAGGAAGGTATAGAAAGGGAACGCTGTTCTTCCCTGATTTCCGAAACAAGCTTGGAAATTGCAGCAGGAAATCCATAGAGAGATAAAACTATAGCGAGCCCGAGAATCGGATAAACTTGCTGATAAATGTAAAAACCCAAGTCTCCGGTTATATTTTGAAGAGGCACTCGATAACCTGCACTAAGTATTTTACTAAGAAGTCCAGCAACCGTTAATATAAATGCCCCCTTTAGAACAGAGGAGGATGGATGATTGCTCATAGATATACCTTTCTTCCGTGTATGATAGTAAACGAATCCATTATATCATACAAAAAGGTCAGATCCTTTACCTTTACGGACCTGACCCTTCTCCTATTCCATTTGCTTCGCTAAGAAATTTGCTGCTGTTTGAACTGCTTTATTTGATCCTTCTTCGATAGGTGAACCTTCTTTATTGAAAGCTGCCACACAACCGATGGGATCTCCCTGGGCGATTATAGGATGAATGATATAAGAAATGACATCTTCTTCTTGGCCGCGGGTAAACTCTATCGGTGCTGGGTGTTTCTCATAACTCATCGTTCTTGTATCCATCACCTGCTCAATTTTCGAACCGATGGATCGGTTCAGGTAATCCTTTTTGGTTACACCAGCTACGGCTATATACTCATCGCGGTCACAAATCATTACAGGGACTTCTAAGGCTTCACTAAGAGCTTCTGCATATTCCTTTGCAAAATCACCAAGCTCACTGATTGGCGAGTATTTCTTTAAAATAACCTCACCTTCGCGGTCCACAAAAATCTCCAGAGGGTCTCCTTCGCGAATCCTTAACGTGCGGCGAATTTCTTTTGGAATGACCACACGCCCCAGATCATCTATACGGCGTACAATACCAGTTGCTTTCATTCTTATGCTGCCTCCCTTTCTGTGATGATATTCCTGTTATTATCCTTTTGAAGCGCATGGAGAATAAGCGGGTGATTAAGGATAGTATGGTACAGCATAAAAAACCTATACACCCTTGGTATGGATTTTTTTATAATAATTCCGTTTTTTTGCAAATATTAACTTGAAAATGGTCTAAAAAGAGGCTTTGATAAACTCCAGTGTTGATTTTAGAGTTAAGCTCCCGATACTGAAAGACTCAGTTTCGAGATAAATGGGTCCGTTACTATAACTGGAAGAGGGCTGGTGGGGAAATGACTCGTCTTGTTCCATCACCCAGACACTCGAGACATAAGCCGTTCATCAACGGCTGGAGAAATCACCACCCTTTTGATGCCCGGCTTATGCTGTTCGTGTCTTTCAGGGTGATTCCACATTTGAACACTTTCCTATGGGGGAACGCTGAGCTTCCTCGCTCGTTTCACTCCCTGCGGGATCTCACCTAGTTCCTTCTCCCATGGGAGTCTCAACATTTCCCCACTAACCCAACATAATTAGGAAAAACGGACCCTTCTAGAAGAGAAAGATTCTCCTGCTTCATCTGGATTAAATGCTTCTATTACATGTTATTGCAGGTAGTTACATCCTGAAAATAAGTAGAAAACCACATGGTCTAATTCCTCATTACGTATATGATGTTTGAAGTGGTTTCGAGCTTCTGATTTGGCAAGGTCAAGAGGGGGATGATGAAGACTCCTGTGGGATAAACATGATCGGTGAGACCCCGGAGAGCGTAGCTTGAGGAGGCTCAGCGAAGGGGAAGTTCGATTAAGAACGCCACGTCGTGTGGCAACATCGAACGACCCTGCGTCATGCAGGGCCACGGAAAGCGAATCGTCCCCCGCAGGACCTTCATTGTAACCCGATACCTCGAAACTGAGTCTTACAGTATACGGCCCTTTGCGTAATAAGCCTCTTTATAAAAAAAGAGGTCTTCCTGCTTGGAAGACCTCTTTTCAAGTGTATAGTTTGGTTAAGCTGTTGTTGTTTCTCGAACCATGGACGGAAGTTGACTTAAGAACTCCTCGACGATCTCATAGCGTTTTGCTTGTGGTTGTCGGTCCCACTTAAAGGTGACTTTTAACTGGTTATCTTCTGTGCCCAGCTGGACAATACGACCGTATTGGTTAGCGTACTCAAACAGCTTTGCTCCATCAATCTGCTGACTTTGATCAGACTCCATAACCATTTCAAGCTTTCTTTTCTTCTCCGTAATGGATTCGATCCGCGCCTGTTTAGCAAAAAGACGAATGGAAGAAGCTCTGAATAAGTTTTCCACCTCTTCCGGATAATCTCCAAAGCGATCAATCAATTCATCGCGTAGATCATGAATGTCTTCTACCGTTTCCACTGCCTGGAATTGTTTATACATATCAATCTTCTGCTTTTCATCCTGAATATATGTGCCAGGAATATAAGCATCCATCATCATATCCAATTCTGGCTGGAACGGCTGCACGGCTTCCGGTTCTTTGCCTTGTCTCTTCGCTTCAATGGCATCCTTCAGCATTTGAGAGTACATATCAAAACCAACGGAATCAATAAATCCGTGCTGTTGAGATCCCAGTAAATTACCCGCTCCCCGAATCGAAAGGTCACGCATAGCTATTTTAAAACCTGAACCCAGCTCCGTGAATTCTTTAATAGCCTGGAGACGTTTTTCAGCTACCTCCGTCAGTACTTTATCCCGCTGATAGGTAAAGTAAGCATAGGCAACACGGTTAGAACGCCCTACACGGCCGCGGAGTTGATAAAGCTGGCTTAAGCCCATACGATCCGCGTCATAAACGATAAGCGTATTTACATTAGGAATATCGACCCCTGTTTCAATGATGGTGGTACTGACAAGCACGTCATATTCCCCTCCCAGGAAGGAGAACATCACATTCTCTAACTCTGTTTCATTCATTTGTCCATGAGCAAATGTTACGCGGGCTTCAGGTACGAGAGCTGCGATTTCCTGAGCCATCCGTTCAATATTTTCAACCCGGTTAAATAAGAAAAAGACTTGCCCGCCTCGCGCCATCTCTCTTTCAATCGCTTCCCGCAGGAAAATCGGATTATATTCTAAGACATATGTTTGGATAGGAAAACGATTGGCAGGCGGCGTCTCAATTACGGATAAATCACGGACACCGAGCATGGACATATGAAGAGTTCTAGGAATTGGAGTAGCTGTTAATGTAAGAACATCTACGTTATGCTTCAGCTGTTTGATTTTTTCTTTGTGCTTCACACCAAACCTCTGCTCTTCGTCCACAATCAGCAGACCCAGATCTTTAAATTGCACATCCTTGGAAAGAATTCTGTGGGTGCCCACGATAATATCTACTAAACCTTTTCTCAGCCTGTCTGTCGTTTCTTTTTGCTGCTTGCGCGTACGGAAGCGGCTCATTAATCCCAGATTAATGCCAAACCCTTGGAAACGCTCCTGAAGGGTTTCATAATGCTGTTGAGCCAATATGGTGGTAGGTACAAGTATAGCTACTTGCTTGCCTTCATAGATGGCCTTGAATGCGGCACGGATCGCTACTTCCGTTTTTCCGTAGCCGACATCCCCGCATAACAAGCGGTCCATAGGGCGCACTCTCTCCATATCTTCCTTAATTTCCTCTATACAACGAACCTGGTCCTCGGTTTCTTCATAAGGAAAAGCGATCTCAAAATCTTTTTGCATTTCGCCATCCTTACTGAAAGCGTGACCCTTAGAAGCTTCTCGCTCTGCATAAAGCTGAATTAAATCATCGGCAATATCTTCTACAGAAGATTGAACCTTCCGTTTAACTTTATTCCATTCACTGCCGCCCAGCTTATATATTTTAGGCTCTTTCCCTTCAGAGCCAACATATTTCTGAATAAGATCAATCTGATCGATTGGGACATAAAGCTTGTCATTTCCAGAATAATTAACCATTAGGAAATCTTTATGATTGCCATTCATTTCAAGCGTTTCTATCCCTAAGTATTTACCAATCCCATGATTGGCATGGACGATATAGTCTCCTACTTTAAGTTCCTGATAATTTTTGATCCGTTCGGCATTGGATAGCTTCTGCTTTCGTTTTGGCTTAGCTGTGCGAGTTTTAAACAACTCATTTTCAGTCAGAACCGCCAATTTATGCATGGGCCATTCAAAACCACTGCTGATATTACCAGTGACAATTGTCGGCTTCACTAAAGGAAGCTTAACGTCTTCTTCTTTGGAGATAACGGCTTCCATTTCATAATCCTCTAATACCGACTGGATCTTTTCACTTCGGTTGTGGTCAGGAGCTAGAATAATAACCGAATAATCCTGCTTCTGCCACCGATCCATTTCATTTTTTAATAAATTCATCTGGCCATGAAATTGCTGCATCTGCCGGCTTGAAATGTTGACTACATTCTGAGGATGAGTATTTGGGATATGCCGCATGAAAACCGACATATATAACGTAGGATGCTTCATCTTGGCCCAAGTGTCCTGCCAGTCAAATGAGATATTCAAGTCGCGGACAGTCTGGTTTGCTTCTAATAAGCTTTGATGCCACTCCGCTTCTTCTTGGTCAAGACGGTTAGCGGTTTCTTGAATACGACTCATCTCATCCAGAACCATCAGCCCGTTGTCCGGAAGGTAGTCTAGCAAACTTACAGACTCTTCGTAAAAATAACCTATATATTTATACATTTCCTGAAAGCGTTCATGGCTTTTCAAACGATCCAAATCTTGTTCGATAAATGTGTTTAAGGTTTCTTTTGCATCTGCTTTGGTCAATTTTTTCAGCGAGTGACTAAGAGCATTTTCTAAACGATGATAGGCCCTCGTAAAGTCTTCCTTATGCAACAGTAATTCGGTGGCAGGTCCTACCGTAACTTCATTCAGCTTATCGTGCGACCGCTGGGTTTCAGAATCAAACGTTCGAATCGAATCTACTTCGGTATCAAATAATTCAATCCGGTAAGGAAATTCTGCAGTTAACGGGTAGATATCAAAGATCCCCCCTCGCAGGGAGAACTCTCCTGGGGTAGCAACCATCTCAGTACGTTCATATCCCATACTTACCAACTGTTCCAGATACGTGTTCAGTTCAATATCTTCTCCAACACGAAAAGGGAGCTGATTATGCTCCCAGTAGGATTTCGGCGGCATGATACGTTTTAGTGCAGCCACAGGGACGATAAGGACCCCTTTATCTTGCTTCAGCCAGTTGCTCAAGGCTTCAATTCTCTGACTTCTTAATTCAGGACTTGCGATTGCAATTTCAGAGGCGATCAGTTCGTTGACGGGATATAAATGAACCTGGCCGGCCTCCGTCAGTTCCTGCATGTCCTCATATAATTGCTGAGCTTGAATTAATTGATGGGTAACAAGCAGGACAGGGCGGTCCAATGACTCCTTAAGCAGGGAGATCATTAAACTCCGTGATGCTCCAGACAATCCTGCAACCATCTGTTCCTTCATTCCTGATTCAAAGCCCTCTATGATTGAATGGACATCATCCTGGGGGTATAAGTAATCTTTAATTCCTTGCATAACGAACTCCTCCACCATCAAGACCTACCACTTCACAAGGTCCGCTCTTGATTTAATGAATAAAAAAATCTAACTCATGATAATGTGGATGTTGATCCAAGGTTTCTTTACACGAATCACAAATCGTACGAATATTTAAATCACCATTTGTATGCATATGAACCATTTGCTGATGATCTTCTTCATTCAATAAATCTAAACCTAATTGAGATACATCCACATGTTTGGCATCTAATTCCCCTACTTGACGCTGACAATGCCGGCAATAATAACGAATTTTCATTTCCATCCTCCTTCAAAGCTGATGGTCATTAGTTTTGCCGGCTTGTTGCAAGCTTATACTCAACGAAGGTAAGCCTTGAGTATTTACATCGCGTTAAAATCATTCATCACTTCGTTAAAAGGCTGAGTCATCCAGGCTTCACAGGCTTTCACAGCAGCGTCTATACTTTCCGATACAGCTTCCTGCTCCTGTTTAGTAAACGTTCCAAGAACATAGTCCACGACGGAAACAGGTCCGTTCGGACGTCCTACACCCACACGTAAACGATTAAATTCCTTTGTACCTAAATGGTCAATAATATTACGGATACCGTTATGCCCTCCATGTCCGCCTTTTTTGCGAAGACGTATTTTTCCTGGAGGAAGATCTAAATCATCATACACAACGAGCACATCGTCTGCTTCCAAATCGTAAAAATTCATGAACCCAATCAAAGACTCCCCGGACAGATTCATAAATGTCTGGGGTTTTAATAAAAGGATTTTTTCACCATTTACATGTTCTGTTGTATATATCCCACGGAACTTTGTGGATTCCATGGACCAATGATTTTGCTTTACTAGTTCATCAAGAATCATAAACCCGATGTTATGACGTGTTTTTTCATATTTCTTACCTGGGTTTCCGAGACCTACTATACACTTCATTGCAAACTTCCTTTATCCATCATTGTCTTGCTCTCCTTAGTATAACAAAGGTTGATTAAAAATAATGTCAGTTTGTATCGAGCCTGAAAAACAGCTCCGAAGAATACCACTTCAACATAGAAAAAAGGCGGGCCTTTTGGCCACGCCCTTTTTTAATCATAGGGTTATTCTTTATCTTCTTTTTCTTCATCCTGATCCTCATCATCACTTTTCTCATTGATGACTTCCGGCTCAGCATCTTCATCAGCGATTTCAGGCTCTTCCGGTACTTCTTCCGGAGGAGTAACAGCAACGATCGTTGTATCAGGGTCTTCTGTGATTTCATAACCACGTGCAGACTTAATATCACTTACTAGAATGCTGTCGCCGATGTTCAATTCAGAAACATCAATTAGAATTTCCTCAGGAATGTTAGCCGGCTTCGCGCGAACGGCCAGATCATAAAGTGGCTGCTGAAGAACGCCGCCTTCTTTACTTCCTGCTGCTTCCCCTTCAAGGTGAACAGGTACTTCGACATCCATTTCCTGGCTCATGTCCACAATATAGAAGTCCGCATGGATTAACTCATCTTTAAGAGGGTCAATCTGATATTCGTGCAGCATAACGTCTACGCTGTCCTTACCTTCTATATCAAGTGAAATTATTGCGTTTTTACCTTCATCACGTACTGTTTTAAGCAATTCGATGCTGTTAACAGCAACAGTGATTGGTTCTTTATCTTTCCCGTAAACTACGCTAGGTACATTACCTTCTTGTCGCAATTCACGTGTCACTGATTGTTTTAATTCGTTTCTTTGAGACGCTTTTAATGAAATAGACAAATTACTCAACCTCCAATTATATACCAGTCATCTGGCTTTTTTCCCGTTTCGCTCAAACGTTAAACCTATTTTCTCATAAACTTCTTAATCAAACAAGCTACTGATGGATTGACGTTCATGAACACGAATGATCGCTTCACTAATTAAACCGGCAACGGATAGTTCAGTGATTTTTTCGCTTGCTTTTTCTTCCCCAAGAGGGATGGTATTCGTTACAACTAGTTCTTTAATTTTAGAACGGTCAATGCGCTCAATAGCAGGTCCTGACAGTACAGGGTGAGTACAGCATGCGTACACTTCTGTAGCCCCGTTTTCAACTAGTGCATTGGCCGCTAATGTGATTGTCCCCGCTGTATCGATGATATCATCAATGATAATCGCCGTTTTTCCTTCAATATTCCCAACGATATTCATAACTTCAGAAACATTGGGACGAGGACGTCGTTTATCAATAATAGCGATTGGTGCTTTTAATCGATCGGCCATTTTGCGAGCACGCGTCACACCGCCATGATCCGGTGAAACGATAACGACATCTTCAAAGTTCTTCTCTTCAAAGTAATCTGATAAAATCGGAACCCCTACCAGGTGGTCGATAGGCAGGTTGAAGAACCCTTGAATTTGAGGAGCATGAAGGTCCAGCATAAGGACACGGGATGCTCCCGCTGTTTCCAGAAGATCCGCTACCAGCTTAGCCGTAATTGGTTCACGTGCCCGAGCTTTACGATCTTGACGTGCATAACCATAATAAGGCATTACGACGTTAATCGTTCTGGCTGAGGCACGCTTCAAGGCATCAATCATAATCAGGAGTTCCATGATGTGCTGGTTCACAGGTTCAGACGTAGATTGAACAATATACACATCACATCCGCGGATACTCTCTTCAATATTAATTTGGATTTCTCCATCGCTAAAGCTTGTTACCGTACACTTTCCTAATTCCACCCCGATATTTTCAGCAATTTCCTTAGCCAATTCAGGGTTGGAGTTCAGTGAGAATACTTTCAGTTTTGAATCCTTATATCCAGTTGCCATGGATGAACCCTCCGTTACTCTTTTTTATTCGACTTCATTTTTGCAGCATAACCTTCTTTGTTGGTCTGCCTCGCTCTAGCGATAGATAAAGCTTCAGCAGGGACATCCTCATTAATCGTAGAACCTGCAGCTACATAAGCACCTTTTCCGACTGTTACAGGAGCTACTAAATTAGAGTTGCACCCGATGAAGGCATCATCTTGTATCGTGGTTAAGTGTTTATTATGCCCATCATAATTCACAGTTATTGTACCACAACCGATATTCACTCCATCTCCAACTTCTGCATCCCCTATATAACTCAGGTGGGAGACTTTACTTCCACTTCCGAATGAAGCTTTCTTAACTTCCACAAAGTTTCCTACTTTCACTTCATCTCCTAAGGAAGAAGCCGGACGAATATGAGCATAGGGTCCTACCTGCACACGTTCACCAATTTGGCTGTCGGCTGCCACACTTTGTTTAATTACTGTGCCTTTTCCGACAGAACAATTCGTAATCGTTGAATGAGGACCTACCACCGCATCCTCTTCGATGATCGTGTTCCCTTCAATTATACAGCCAGGCTCTATTACAACATCACTGCTGATTTGTACGTCCGGACCGATATAAGTCTGGTCAGGATCAACGATCGTAACACCATTTCTCATATGCTGCTCATTAATACGCTGTTTCATTAACTTTTCTGCTTTAGATAGTGCCACTCGATCGTTTACTCCGAGTGATTCAGAAAAATCAGGGGTTTGATAAGCACTGATCTTATCGGATTCGTTCTTAAGGATCTCAATTACGTCGGGCAGGTAATATTCGCCTTGCGCATTATCATTTGCAACATTCTGCAAAGCTTCAAAAAGTTTCTGGTTATCAAAGCAGTAAGTACCTGTATTGATTTCCTGGATCGCTTTTTCTTCTTCAGAAGCGTCCTTTTGCTCCACAATTCGCTCTACTTGCGCATTGCCGCCCCTTATTACGCGGCCGTAACCTGATGGATCATCTGCATGGGCTGTAAGTATAGTGGCTTGAGCATTTTGTTCATCATGATGATCCAGCAGCTTTTGCAGTGTTTCGGCTGTTAATAAAGGGGTGTCTCCGCACACAACGACGGTTGTTCCTTCTTTATCAGCCAGAATATCCTCTGCTTGTAAAACCGCATGGCCTGTCCCGAGTTGTTCTTCCTGAACGACATAGTGACTGTCCTCACCCAGTTGATGCTGAACTTTTTCAGCTCCAAATCCAACAACCGTAATTAATTCGTTAAGTTCCAGTGTATTTAGTTGATCAACGACGTGCTGCACCATAGGCTTACCGCACACAGGATGCAAAACCTTATATAGTTTTGATTTCATGCGAGTGCCTTGGCCTGCTGCCAGCACGACAGCATATCGGTTAGTCATGAACGTACCTCCATCCTATTTATCCATTATGAATAATATCTTAAAATCCTCTTGATTTCAACAATCCGTCCTTTTATAAAGAAAGCTCTACAAAATAACTTTTTCCCCATAAAAAAGGAGTCTAACCTAAAATAAGGTAAGACTCCTTTGCGCATCGTTAGTATTAGGAAGCTCCGGCTTCTTCATATTCCACTTCTGATTGTTCCTCATCACCAGCACGCTCGTAAGCTTCCAGTACAGCATCTTGAATTTTTCCACGTGTACCAGAATTAATCGGGTGTGCAATGTCTCTGAACTCCCCATCAGGAGTACGTTTACTAGGCATCGCTACAAACAATCCATTGTTACCATCAATCACCCGTATGTCGTGGACAACAAACTCCTGATCTAAGGTAATAGAAGCAATTGCTCGCATTCTTCCATCAGTATTAACGCGTCGCAGCCTTACGTCAGTTACTTCCATTATCATTCACCACCTTTTTTACAAAAGAACTTATGTAGTTAAATTCCACAAAACGGTAAAAATTCCTGCAACTTTTATAAAAAAATTTCTATTCGTTTGATTTTTCTTCCAGTCTATAAAAAAAGAAAGCCCCGAACTAAGAAGTCAGGGCTCTCTGGAGACGCTATAAATAATTTAGAAGATTTCCAGGAATAACTTCAATGGAACCTTTACGATCGTCCGCATTCAGGATTTGAACAAGGGAAATGTAATCATCCACCACTCGTTCTTCATCCTCATCTTCAGCTTCAGCTAAAACGCCGATACCGACCACCTCAGCGTTAAATTCATTAAGAAGGTTTTTCATTCCACTGATGGTGCCTCCTGCTTTCATAAAATCATCTATAATACAAACTTTAGAGCCTTCTTTTAGAGAGCGTTTCGTTAAAACCATGGTCTGAATCTTACGTGTCGATCCAGACACATAATTAATGCTAAGAGTAGATCCTTCCGTAACTTTAGGATCCCTTCTTGCAATCACAACCGGGACATTTAAATATGAGGCGACGGCATAGGCAAGCGGAATACCTTTCGTCGCTACCGTAATAATGGCATCAATTTCTCTATCTCTAAAAGCAGAAGCAAATAAACGGCCAATGCTTCTTGTTGCTTCCGGATCTCCTAGAATGTCACTCATAAATAAATAACCACCAGGCAGAAGCCGCTCCGGACTTTCTAAGCGTCTGCACAATTGATGAACGAACTCTTCGCTGTACTCTTTAGAAAAGGCCGGAATATACTTAACTCCTCCTGAAGCTCCAGAAACAGACTCTAAATAACCAATACCTTCATGTTGAAACATTTTATTAATAATCCCTAAATCCTCACTAATTGAGGACTTAGCCGCATGATATTTTTCTGAGAAAAATGGCAGCGAAATTAATTCGCGTGGCCGATCAAGAATAAAATGAGTCATTGCAACCAACCGTTCACTTCTTTTCATTGGCAATACACCCCGAAATCCGAATATTAATAATAAATATATCAGATTTGTACGGGTTTCATCAAGTTCTTTCTTGATATCCGAGCATTCGAACGACGTATACCTCTGTACAAAAACCTTTTAAGCTGTTGTAAATCCTTTGTGCTCTGGCATCCGTATCAACCAGAGAAAAAACGGTTGGACCGCTGCCGCTCATTAGTACAGCATCCGCTCCAGCCTGCCGCATCTGTTCTTTAATTTGGCCTACTTCTCTGTGAAGGTTCAGAGTCACACCTTCAAGCGTATTCCCTACCTGGGCACAAATGGCTTCAAAATCGTAATCCATTAATGCTTCAATCATCGCATTGGTGTTGGGATGATGCGCATCAGCGAGGTTGAGATTCTGATAGACCGTTTGGGTAGAAACACCGAGAGGGGGCTTCGCTAACACCACCCAGCAAGGGGGAGGAGCCGGAAGAGGAGTAACCTTTTCACCCCTTCCGGTCGCATGAGCTGTTCCTCCGTAAACACAGAAGGAAACATCAGATCCAATTTCAGCCCCTAAAACAGCCAGTTCATCCAGGCTTTTGTTTAAGCCCCAGAGGCGATTGACTCCTCTAAGTACAGCTGCTGCATCACTGCTCCCTCCCGCGAGACCAGCAGCTACCGGAATGTTCTTCTCAATAAAAATACGCACGCCCTGTTTAACTGAATAATGGTCTTTCATAAGTTTAGCTGCCCGATACGCAAGGTTACGTTCATCATTTGGTACGAAACGACTTTCCGACTCTACACGTATGGAACCGCCCTCTAACGTGTTCAACTCAATCCGGTCAGCAAGGTCTACGGTGGTCATCACCATCTCGACTTCATGGAACCCATCTTCGCGTTTATGTAAGACGTCTAAAGACAAATTGATTTTAGCGGGAGCTTTTTCAAAAATTTGCATTCAAGCACCTCATCCTAACAGATTATCTTAAAGCATTGTACCATATTTTAAAGCGTTAGGCAGAGGACCTGAAATTTGCATATCTCCTTCAACCAGACTTCGGTAATCTCTACGTTGATTTTAAAGAAAACCTTCCGTTTCTTTAAGAATCAGTTTCGAGATAGTTAGGCCCGTTACTATATGTGGAAGATGGCTGGTGGGGAAATAACTCGTCTTGTTCCATCACCCAGACACTCGAGACATAAGCCGTTCACCAACGGACGGAAAAACCACCATCCTTTTGATGCTCGGCTTATGCTGGTCGTGTCTTTCGGGGTGATTGCACACTTGAACACTTTCCTATGGCCCTAAACGACGTAGGGTCGATCGACGTTGCCACAGGACGTGGCGACCTTAGTCGATCCTCCTTTTACCATCAGCTTCCTCGCTCGCGTTCCCTGGAGCCCCTTTCTCCATAAAATATCTCGAAACTGAGTCTTACAGTAAACGGCCAAATTGTTGAATAGATACATTGAAGTCGACACAGGGTTAGATGTAAAAAAGCTCCTTGAGGCCAATGAAGGCTTCAAGGAGCTTTAATTTATTTTTGCTGTTCTCTCATCATCTGTTCTTCTGCTATCTCTATCGCCCGTTTTACCATATTGCCGGCTTCGCGTGTTGTAATACCGCCCCAGCCGTCCTTTTGAACCTTGTCGTAAAACCCGAGTTCTTTCGCGATCTCTTCTTTCAACGAATCGGACATCATACTTCTTCTACGTCCCATCGTCTTCAGCTCCTTTCGCAACCACTTAAGTTACGACAAGGTTAGTATATGATTTCGAGAGTAAGCTATACGAGGAATGATTGGATGATTTAACAACAATTTCTATTTTATAAAAAAATAAAAAGCAGCAAACGGAGAGTTTACTGCTCAAGAGCCAAGGTCTGTAAATCATCGAAATTCAGTTCTACAGTCTCGGTAAGAACATCGGCATAGCTATAGGATACACGTTCAAAAGCATTTTCTTCCTGGTCCAGTTCAACAATAAAAACGGCTGGGTATGTTTCAGCCAGAATTCCTGAGCGTTCAATCGTTTTACGACGCCCACCATTTGCTTTCAAGGTTAGACGTCTGCCAATTTGCCCTTCCAGGGATTGTTTGATTTCTACTAACGTTTTAGCCACTACACTCCACCTCACTGTTATTTATGTTACCACACAGATTGGACAAAGTCAAATAAAATTATTAATTATACCAATATGTCAAAATCAATGTCAACATAAAAATTTAATAGATGTTGTCTGTTAGGCTATCCAATAACAGGAAAAATATGTGACTTTCTTCAAAAAATGAAAAAGACCTTGCGTTTTCTTTTCTTTAGGCAGGTCTTTAACATGTGCGGACCAAACACACGTTAATTTAATTATATGGTCGTTTCTGTTCAAATATAACTGCGTTATGCCCAACAAATTTATAATAATCGCTGGCTATTTATCAGGAGGGGTCTTCCGAATGTTCCGAATAAGGAATACCGATTCTAAGCAACCCCCGAGTTTCTACTCCTCCAAGGCCCTTTTCTCCACTAATCGTATTACGGATGACTTCCCAAATATTAATATGATCCATAAAGGAAGTATAAGCCACACGAGCCGCTACATATACGGGATCAATCGCGTGTATATTAACCCTCGAAGGCGAACTGGCAAAATTAGCTCCAGCTCTGATTAAAGATTCAAAATGCGATTGGCAGGCTCCTGCGAAGATAACCATTTGGTCAAAGTTCGGATACTTCTGCCTTATATTCCTAACCGCCTCTACAAAATAACGGGAGTGGCGATATGCTTCAAGCTCTCTTACAGAACCTTTAGACTTTGAATAAGCATCATGACCTGTAAGCACCACAATTTCAGGATGGACTTTTTCAATCAGCCCCATTACCTGATCAGGCATTTCTTTTTCATGAACGTATTGCCCATGAACTTGTATTCCCAGCTCCTCATAAAGAGCAATACATTTCTTCAAGAAGAGAGGATCTCCATCTATGTGAAGAACACGAGGAGGAATTTGAAAATAATTAACATCCTTCCCTGAAGCATAGCCACTCTCAGCTTGGGAATCTCGTTTCTCTTTTAGGAGTCGATAATCCTGTTTAAAGAGTCTGTATGAAAAAGCTTCCTGCTCATCTACTTCTACTTTTCTTCTGTGGTATTCGTCTCCACTCACTTTTTCTAGATCCTCAAGGGGCGCATCCGCTTCTAAGCGGATATGTTCTCCCATGAGTTTAACAAGTGGTTTATCACAATTTTTCACACGGAAAATGATATCATGCTGATACGACTTTCTTGTAACAAGATCTCCTTTTGTTATCATGATTCACCCACCTCACAACGAGCACTACATTAGTCTATGTGAGTTTGGCGGCCCTGTGTCACTTACATGGATTCTGTATAAAAAACATTCGCTAATCGGGCAAACTCTTCCATCGTTAAGGATTCCCCCCGGCGCCCTGGATCAATGGTAACCTTCTCGAGACGATGTCGAATCTCTTCCTTATCCATTTTACCTTTAAAATGCCGGGCTAAGTTATTCATCAAGGTTTTACGGCGCTGGCCGAATGTTGCTCTTACTACCTCAAAAAAGAAGTTCTCATCTTCTACCTCAACAGGTGGCTGATCCCGCATTTTAAGATGAAGCACTGAAGAATCGACATTTGGCTGCGGCATAAACACGGTCTTAGGTACGTGCATAGATACATGAGCTTCGGTGTAATACTGCACAGCTATAGAAAGCGAGCCATAGCTTTTTGTATTTGGCTCAGCGGCCATACGATCGGCCACTTCTTTTTGAATCATAACTGTAATACTGTTAATCGGAAGCTGATCCATCAGTAGTTTCATCAAAATAGGTGTCGTAATGTAATAGGGAAGATTCGCTACGACGTGGATCTCTTGTCCTTCATGGAAGGTATTCTTAATAACGCTGGTAACATCAGCTTCTAATATGTCCTGATTGATAATGTGTACATTATCGTAATCACTTAGTGTATCTTCAAGAATAGGGAGCAGTCGCTGGTCAATTTCAAAAGCAGCTACCCGATCTGCATGAATAGCCAGTTGTTCGGTCAGCGCCCCAATTCCCGGCCCAATTTCAATAGCTCCCACAGAACGGTCAATCCCTGCATGCTCGATAATGTTTTTCAATATGTTTACATCTATTAAGAAATTTTGGCCTAAACTCTTTTTAAAAGAAAATCCATAGGTTTCTAATATTTCCTTTGTCCGTGTAGGTGTAGCGACTGCTTTTTTATTCATTGCTTTCCTCCTCTATGATACGCTGCATGGTCTCTTCTAATTGTTCTGGAGTGATTTGAAACATGTTTAAACGTCGGAGCAATTGCTTCCCGTTAGTTTTGCCGATATGAAGTTCGATCCCGAGTTTTTCTCTTCTCTTTCGTGCAGAAGGACCTCCAACGAGTCCATATCCAATTAAATCTTCTTTGTTGATATGACCCTCGGAAAATTCCATTAGTTCATAGACAGCCCCCAACGCTTCCTTAATATCATCTACAGTAGCATGTTCAATCCCCACTCCTTTATCACTTTTGGCACGGGCCAAGTGCTTAGGTAAAAAAGCATGCTTGCAGCCGGGAACGTATTGATCTACGATGTGTCGAATCCGTTCTCCCGGGAAGTCAGGATCCGTAAAGATGATGACCCCTCGTTTTGCTTGAGCGTGGCTGATCTGTTCTAATACCTCTTCATCAATAGCGGATCCATTCGTTTCAATGGTGTCCGCATCTACAGCTTCACGAATTCTCGCGGTATCATCTTTTCCCTCCACTACAATTACTTCTTTTATTTTCAACTTTATTTCCTCCTGTTTATTCACCTCGATTAATCTTTTCATAGCATACCACGAGTGTATAACGGAAAAAAAGCAGAGGGAGGATGCCTCTGCTTAGTCCAGAACTTTGACTTTAACTTGCTGGCTGTCAAAGCTCAGCGCTTCTTTTTTCTGGACGAAATAGATATAAGTTTGCTAGTTATCGCTTGCTCAGTATCTCCAGCAACAGCATCCGTAGTCTTCTGCCAAGATCCAAGTTTTCATTGGAATCACAAACGTACCTTTCACAATCGGTAGCTTATCTTTAATATTTAAGCTCTGTTAAGGTTTTATTGTTGATTTTTCATAAGAGGCTTGTTACACAATAGGGCCGGTTAGTCGAGTCAGTTTCGAGATAACTCGAGTCCGTTACGTTAGTTGGCGAAGGGCTGGTGAGAATAACGGACACTTTTTTTTAAGAGCTAATGCTCTCCATCATAATTGGTCCTAAATGCTTTTATGACAGGCCATTTCACATCGTTATATTGCATAAAAATAGCCTCATGATCACATACTTTTTTCTCATCAACCCGTCGATGTCTAAAGTGGTTTCGAGTTTCTGATTTGGCAAGGTCCGGAGGGGGACGATGAAGACTCCTGTGGGATAAACATGATCGGTGAGACCCCGGAAGGCGAAGACTGAGGAGGCTCAGCACAAGGGATGTTCGACTAAGGTCGCCACATCCTGTGGCAACGTCGAACGACCCTGCGTCGTGCAGGGCCGGAAAGCGAAATCGTCCCCAGTAGGACCTACTTCTCACGAAAGTCTCGAAATTGAGTCTTCCGCTAACGGGAGCTTAACCTTAAAATCAACACGGAAGTTTAACAGAGCGAATACTAAAAGATGATTTAAAGAACCTAATTCAAAAAAAGAAGCCAGCTTTGATAGAGCCGGCTTCTTTTTTATGGAATTTCACCTAAGTGATTAACATAACCATCCTGTTCCAATTCCAGTACAAATAAAGGGAGGTTCTATAACAAGGTTGGACTATGATTGAATACCAAAGAATTGCAGAGCGTTAGAGGTTGTTACTTCGCTCACCTCTTCAAAAGATATTTCTTTTAACTCCGCTATCTGTTCAGCAACCATTTTTACATAAGATGGTTCATTGCGCTTGCCTCGATTTGGATGAGGGGCAAGGAATGGACAGTCCGTTTCTACCAGCAGGTGCTTCAAGTCGATCGCTTTAGCAACTTCTTTCGGCAGTTTAGCATTTTTAAAAGTGACCGGCCCTCCGAGAGAAATCATAAAGTTCATATCTATACATTCCTGGGCCGTTTCAACCGGGCCGCTATAGCAATGCATGATTCCTCCTACTTCAGAAGCGTCTTCTTCTTTTAGAATTTCCACAATATCATCAGTCGCTTCACGATTATGAATAATAATGGGCATCTTCACTTTCTTAGCCAGACGTATTTGCTTGCGAAAGACATCTTTTTGTACGTCTACCGGTGACTTATCCCAGTGGAAATCAAGCCCCATCTCTCCAATGGCAACGACCTTGGGATGAGAAGATAATTCTTCAATCCACGCAAGCTCTTTATCGGTCAAATCAATGGCATCCACAGGGTGCCAGCCGACGGCCGCATAAATCTTTTCATGGCTTTCCGCAATTTCAATGGCTTTAGGAATCGTTTTATGATCAAAGCCCACGACCGTCATATACTCCACTCCCGCTTCTTTGGCACGTTGAATGGTTTCTTCTAAGTCTTCCTCGAATTGATCCGCATTTAAGTGGACGTGTGTATCAAATAGCATAGAATTCCCCTTTCTTCTTCATTTGATAACAAAAAGGGAAAGCTTCATCTGGCTCTCCCTTTTTGTCATCGTTTCAGTTATTTCACTTTTGTACCATTGCTAAGCGTCTCATCTACAGAAGCCAAGGATAATGTACCCTGATCATCTTCACCAGCAAGAATCATCCCTTGAGACAATTCTCCCCGAAGCTTCACTGGTTTTAGATTCGTAATACAAATCACTTTTTTACCAACTAGCTGCTCGGGACTGTAGTGCTCAGCTATTCCTGAGATAACCTGGCGTTTTTCATAACCAAGGTCCAGCTGAATCTTTAATAGTTTATCCGTTTTTTTCACGGGCTCAGCCTTAACGACTTCAGCCACACGGAAGTCAAGCTTCATAAAATCATCGATTGTGACTTCCTCTGTTTCCGGCTTCGCTTCCTGCTCTTCTTCCTTAGGAGCAGCAGGCTTCTTCATCATATCTTTAATAATCTGCGTCTCTTCTTCAGCATCCAGACGCGGGAAGATCGGCTCTTCTTTCTGAACAACCGTACCCGCTTCTATCGCACCAAATTCACTAAGACTCTGCCACGTTTTTTGTGATTCTTCTTTTACACCAAGCTGTGTAAAAATACGCTCAGGTGTGCGAGTTAAGAACGGTTGAAGCATAACTGCGATTTGACGCAGGGACTCTGTCAGGTGGGCCATAACATTACCAAGACGATCTTTCTTACTCTCGTCTTTAGCTAGTATCCACGGCTGCGTCTCATCAATGTACTTATTCGTACGGCTGATGAACTTCCAGAGATCAGCAAGAGCTACCGAGAACTCCATGTTTTCAAGAGCATTCTCTACATTATGGCGGGTTTCAAGCGCAAGCTGCTCCAGGCTTTGATCATATTCGTCTTCGCGAAGGGTAAGCTCCGGAATTTGACCATCAAAGTATTTACTAACCATGGCTACCGTACGATTGAGTAAGTTCCCAAGATCATTGGCAAGGTCATAGTTGGTTCGCTCTACGAATGCTTCTGGAGTAAAGACGCCGTCAGAACCAAACGGAACTTCACGAAGCAGGTAGTAGCGCAGTGCATCCAGACCATAACGCTCACTTAGCTGGACAGGGTCTACCACATTCCCTTTAGATTTGGACATTTTTCCATCTTTCATCAAGATCCAGCCGTGGGCAAACACTTTTTTCGGAAGCGGAAGATCCAGAGCCATGAGCATAATCGGCCAGTAAATCGTATGGAAACGGACAATTTCTTTTCCTACAAGCTGAACATCAGCAGGCCAGAATTTCTGGTAGCGCTCATCATCTTCTGTATCGAATCCTAGAGCTGAAATGTAGTTACTCAACGCGTCAATCCACACATAAATAACGTGCTTCGCGTTACCTGGCACTTCTACACCCCAGTCGAAAGTTGTCCGGGAAACCGCTAAGTCTTCGAGCCCCGGCTTAATGAAGTTATTGATCATTTCATTTTTACGACTCTCCGGCTGGATGAACGAAGGATTGTTTTCATAGAACTCGAGCAATTGATCTACATAATTACTCATCTTAAAGAAGTAGGATTCTTCTTTTACTTTTTCGACTGGACCGCCGCAATCAGGACAGTGTCCCTCGTCAAGCTGACGTTCAGTGAAAAAGGATTCGCAGGAAGTACAATACCAGCCTTCGTATTCATCCAAATAGATATCGCCTTTTTTCATTAAGTAATCAAAGATTTTCGTAACGACTTCTTTATGACGATCTTGCGTAGTACGAATAAAATCATCGTATGAAATATCGAGTTTATCCCATAAGTCATTAATACCGCTGACAATATCATCCACGTAAGCCTGGGGCTGAACCCCTTTTTCCTCTGCTTTACGCTGAATTTTCTGTCCATGCTCATCGGTACCGGTTAAATACATGACTTCATACCCTTGCAATCGTTTATATCGTGCCATAGCATCACCAGCTACAGTCGTGTAAGCATGTCCGATATGCAGATTACCGCTAGGGTAATAAATCGGAGTGGTAATATAAAAGGTTTTCTTTTCCTCTGGCATTATTTTCCCTCCTCTGAAATTCCAAGCTGTATAAGCTTCCATCCATTCATAATGGCTATTGTAACATTCTATCGATTTATCTACTTTATTTCCATTCCTAACATTAAAATATACCGAAAGTATAGGATAACTGTCAAAAAAAAGTTAAGATTATACATTCCACATCTGTCATTACTTTGGTAAAATTAAGTGTAATCATATAATGGTTATTTCAACCATTTTTGGTAGAGTTCAAATTTTCTATAACTCGTACAGGCCTGTTCAGTTACTCCGTGCCACCAACCTAAATACCCTAGATGGTATGAGAGATTGGAAATAAACTTGGGTTATAAGTAATTGACACGTTTGGGAATGGTTGGTACTATAATTGCGAGACATATGTCGAAACATGACGAAATAACTTTTGATTGAGGGGAGACAGAAAAATGAAATCTACAGGTATCGTACGTAAAGTTGACGAGTTAGGTCGCGTAGTAATTCCGATCGAACTACGTCGTACATTAGGAATCAATGAGAAGGACGCGTTGGAAATTTATGTTGACGATGATCGCATCGTTCTTAAAAAGTACAAGCCTAACATGACTTGCCATGTTACGGGGGAAGTTTCTGATGAAAATATGAAACTAGCAAATGGCAATCTTGTGTTAAGTAAAGAAGGCGCACAAATTCTTCTGCAAGAACTACAGCAAAATCTTAAATAGATAAATACACAAAAAGTAGACGACACTGGTTAATAGAGAGCATCAAACAACTAGACATATGTTGTAAATCACATCCCTTACTGTTCACAGGCCTGGCAGTAAGGGATTTCTTTATTCTTGGACGTGGTAAGCCTGGTAAACTTCCCGTTTGGAAAGTTTTCGATCTATGGAGGTTTGCTTAATCGCCTGTTTGCTTTTCAATTGTTCTTTTTCCATGTAGTGCTCCACGTGTTCGACAACGGATAAGTGCGTCCACCAGAACGGATCCTCTTCTTCCTCTTCAAAGGATGCTCCTTCAACAATTATGCAGAATTCCCCCCGTATATCTTCTTTCGTTGACCATTCAAGGAGATCTTCCAAATTACCTCTTACGAATTCTTCATACCTTTTTGAAAGTTCCCTTGCAATACTAGCCTTTCGATTTCCCAGCTGTTCATGCGTATGGGTGAGCATTTCCTTTAATCGGTGCGGTGATTCATAAAAGATTAAGGTAGCTTGTAAGGACTGGAGCTTTTCCAATTCAGCTATCCTGTCTTTCTTCTTACGTGGCAAAAAGCCACAAAAATAGAATTTATCTGTTGAAATCCCTGAGCCCGCTAAGGCAGGAAGTGCCGCATTCGCTCCGGGAAGCACAATCACTGGGATATCCTCTTCCACGCACTCTTTAACCAGATCTGCTCCAGGGTCTGAAATTCCTGGCATACCAGCATCACTGACTACGGCCAGCTGTTCTCCGTTCCTCATGCGTTCGACCAGCTGCAGTCCCCGCGTTTGTTTATTATGTTCATGATAACTGATTAATGGCGTCTGAATATCAAAATGATTAAGAAGCTTTTTAGTATTTCTTGTATCCTCAGCCGCGATTCCATCAACCTCATTCAGAGTTGATACAGCCCGAAACGTCATATCTTCTAAATTACCTATAGGGGTAGGCACGACATATAAAGCTCCAGTATCTGACCCATCTTCCTTATAACTTTTCTGTATTTTCACCTTCGCCGCCTCCTTCCAATTTTTCAGCAATCCATTTCTCTTTTTTTACCCGAGATAACTGCTTAATTCGATATTCCTGCTGTAAAGCTTCTCGTTTAGTTTCGAATGCTTTTGTACACTCAAGCTTAAAGGGACCCCGTCCACGTGTGTACTTGGCTCCTTTTCCGACCTCGTGCTTTTTTAAACGCTCTTCCAGATTATTGGTGTAGCCTGTGTAAAGCGATTGATCACTGCACCGCAGAATATAAACCATATGCTTATTCCCCATACAGAATCTCCTTCAATTCCGAAGTGTATTCATCTTCGGAGGTAAGGGCATATAAAGGGGGCAGAATCTTAAGTCCTGGTTTGCCATCTCTGGTTCCTTCAATTAATAAAGTGTTCGCTTCTTTTCCTTCCTTTGGATAAACAAGACGCATTCGCTTAGGCTCTAAGCGGTATTTTCGAAATAGTTCTATGATCTCTACCATACGCTCTGGTCGATGAACCATAGAAACTTTACCGCCTGATTTAGCTAACCGGCTGCAGGCTTCTATAACCTCTTCCAGCGTACAATAAATTTCATGACGGGCAATCGCCAAATGTTCATTTATATTTCGCCCGTCCATTTGAGGAGTAGGAAAATATGGAGGATTACAGGTAACGAGATCAAATTTTCGATTACCATAACGAGCCGGCATATCTTTTAAATCGCCATGGATCATATCCAGCTGGGATTGGAGATTATTTAATTCAATATTTCGGCAAGCCATGTCGTAAAGTCTTTCCTGAATTTCCACCCCTGTAATTGGTACCTCAGAGCGGGTGGATAGAAACAAAGGAATGACGCCATTCCCTGTACAGAGGTCGAGAATCTTCCCTCTTGTTTTAGGTACATATGTAAAATCAGCCAGTAATACGGCATCAAGGGAAAAAGCAAATACCGTCGGACTTTGAATGATTCTCATATTTTGTTTGGCTAATAAAAAGTCAATTCGTTCGTCATCATATAGTTGTACCATCATGCTTGTTTCCTTTCTAACATATGGTGTTAATCATATCTTCTTTATCTTAGATGTTCCTAATAAGCTTATCATGGACATTTTTTATTTAATATAATGCTCAGTTAATTCTCCGTGTTGATTGTTAAAGAAAAGCTCACGTTTGTGTAAGACTTAGTTTCCAGATAGTTGGGGCCGTTACTCTATGTGGAAGAGGGCTGGTGGGGAAATAACTCGCTTTCCTGTGGGGGAACTGGTGAGCCTCCTCAGTCGTTTCACTCCTTGCGGGGTCTCACCTAGATCCTTCTCCCACGGGAGTCTCGCCATTTCCCCGCCAACCCAAGTCTGATTTTGTGAACGGACCCTTCAAGAAGAGAAAAGTTCTCCTCCTTAATCTGTATTAAATGCTTTTATGACAGGCTATTGCGGGTCGTAACATCCTGAAAATAGGTAGAAAACCACATGGTCTCATTCCTCATCACGCAGGTGGTGTTTGAAGTGGTTTCAAGCTTCTGATTTGGCAAGGCCCGGAGGGGGATGATGAAGACTCCTGCGGGATAGACATGATCGGTGAGACCCCGGAGAGCTTTAGCTCGAGGAGGCTCAGCACATGCCCGCGGAAAGCGAATCATCCCCCGCAGGACCTTTAAACTAACCCAATATCTCGAAATAGAGTCTTCAACTAAACGGCCCTATACTTTAATAAAGCTCTTATAAAATTAATAACTAGATTTAACAGACCTTAATATAAAGAGAGCCTTTCCTTGGATGAACAAGGAAAGGCTTGGACCTGGGATTATTTTTTCTTATTTAAAAAGGATAGACAAAATAAGCAATCTTCATCTCTCGGGCTTCCAAAGTGTATATTACAAATGTGGAATCCCTCTTCATAAAGTCTTGCCAGATTATCATAACCCTCTCCTACAGCAGGACCGCGCTCCGGCTTTGGGCCGGAAGAGGTTTGCCCCTTTTCTGCTTCGTGTTCCTTGTCTAAACGCTGCCGCAAATGATGATTCTCAAGCGATAAATGCTGGTTTTCTTCTAGTAAATAAGCGAGCTGTTTTTTTAGATCACCGAGCTGTTCATAAAGCTCTCCTATTTGAGATTCTAAATGGGATACATGTTCGAATATGGCTTTTTTATTCACGCTTGACTCCACCCTTTTATTCTGCGGCTTCGGTTTGGACGACTCCTTCATCAATTAATTCCTGCAAGGAGTACTCAAGAACACGTTCTTTTTCTCTAAATTCGATTTGTACCATGCGCTCAAGCATATTTAAACCGACAACTTTACCTTTCCCGAAGGAAGTAGAAATGCTCTCGCCTAGATCAGGAAGCTCTTTCTTAGCGGCTTCATAATCGTCATTTTCATACTTAAGACAGCACATAAGCCTCCCGCACAATCCTGAAATTTTTGCCGGATTTAACGAGAGATTCTGGTCTTTCGCCATTTTTATGGATACAGGTTCGAAATCCCCTAAAAATGTAGAACAGCATAGCATGCGTCCGCATGGACCGATACCTCCAAGCATTTTAGCTTCATCCCGTACTCCAATTTGGCGAAGTTCTATCCGGGTTTTAAACACGGAAGCTAAGTCTTTCACTAAGGTTCGGAAGTCAACACGGCCATCTGCTGTAAAATAAAAAATTACTTTATTACGATCAAACGTATATTCTACGTCTACAAGATTCATGTCCAATTTATGTTCACGGATTTTCGCTTCGCAGACACGATAAGCCTCTGCAGCGTTGTCGTTGTTTTCATCCACCGTCACCTTATCCTTATCATCCGCAATACGGATGACTTTCTTAAGTGGTAAGACTACGTCTTCTTCATCTACGGATTTATTAGCAATGACAACTTTTCCGAATTCAATACCGCGTACGGTTTCCACAATGACATAATCTTCTGTGGTCATTTTTAACTGTCCAGGGTCAAAATAATAAATTTTTCCCGCCTGTTTAAATCGGACACCTACAACTTCGATCATCCGGATCATCACCTCTGTAGTTGAAGGGTAAGTTGTTCCATCACTAAATTAGGATGGACATTCTGATTTATCTTTCGTTTCGCCTCAAGGATATAGGACAAACACTGCGCTGCTGACTGTCTCGACCACCTCATGGCCGACTGCTCTAATTTCTCTCGCTCCGTGGTAAAAATAATGGAATTTTCCCGGTCCAAATAATAGTTAATTACATCCTGGAACCAGAGCATTAAGACATCAAGCCCGCGCTGTAGCTGTTGTCTTTCCTTAAAATGAGGCATCCACTGATGGTTGATAAATAAAAGTCCTTCATTTGGTTTATTTTGAAGCACTTCAATTAATTGTATCACTAATTTTCGCACATTAGCAAACCAATCATCGTCATTGATCTCCATAGCTTCCGTTAAATTATTCGTTAAGGAAGCTAATATTTTTGCATTCGATTGAGACACGCCTTCTTCCATTAGTTTGCTTTCAATTCGTTCTGGATTGAGAGGCTGAAAAGCGAGAAGCTGACAACGTGATCGTATCGTATCCAGCATCGTCTGGCCGCTTTCCGTAAGCAGCATAGCCGTTGTTTGCTGGCTCGGTTCTTCCAGAAACTTCAATAGACGGTTCGAAGCATTGGTGGTCATCCGATCGGCATCGACGATAATATAAACTTTTCGATTAGACTCAAGACCGGTATATGTGAATTCTTTCTGAAGATGAAGGATCTGTTCTTTTTTTATAGATTGGCCATCAGGTTCAATCCAATGAAGATCAGGATGATTTCCTGAGTCTACCCTGTTACAGTCCCGGCATGCCTGACAGGGAACAGCCCCTTCACGATATTTACAGAAGATACTTTTAGCAAAAAGGATACTCATTTCCCTTTTCCCCGTTCCACGATTACCTTGAAATAAATAGGCATGCGAAATACGGTTCTTATGAAAGCTGTTCATTAACATCTGAGCAGCTAAGGGCTGAATTTCTTTCATTTCTGTCCATGTCTGCATATTATTCGTCCGTCCTTACGTATATAAATTAATGAGCAGACCTTTAATCTCTCCGATAAGCCCTAGTAAGTCAATCGTTTTCTTCTCCTCATCCACAACAGCTTCCGTCAACTCGGCCAATTTATCATCTATTGACTCGACAAGAGTTAACTTTCTTGTTTGTCCATACTGATTCCAACTGTGAGAATGCTTTAAGTTCATTCCATAGTTAACGGATTCTTTGACGAAATCTTTGATCAGTCTTTTATATTTAGCCAGGTCACGAAATGAACGGACTCGGGCAACACGCTCCCCTTGAGCATTTATACTTTTAATAAGCTGATTAAGCTGGACTTCTTGAAGCTGCCTGGTCTGGGATTGAACGAGTTGATCAAATTTTGGTCTTCCTTGTGAGTGTTGGGCCGCTTGCTTCTGGGCAGACTCCATTTGAGCTCGCATATCCTGGCTGATTTTCATGTAAGGCGGCTCCTTTACGTTAAAACTGGAAGAAAGAATCGATAGGTAAAATAAATACCGTAGCTCCTCCGACTTCTACTTTTACAGGCTTTGGAATATAAGAGTCCGCATTACCTCCCATCGGAGAAATAGGCGCTACCATTTGTTCGCGCTGACTGCAGTTATTTCTTATGATTCCCAGAGCATCGTCCACTTCTCCGTCCTCACATCCAATCATAAACGTGGTATTCCCTTCTCTCAGGAAACCACCTGTCGTGGATAATTTAGTAGTTTTAAAATCGTTTTCTGCTAAGGCATCGGTCAAACGATTACTATCTTTGTCCTGGACAACCGCAATGATCATTTTCATTGGATCGAACCCTCCTGTTGGGTATTTTATATCATTATAACAAAATTAGTTATTTAGCTGCGGGAAGACGGGTGCGAAGAACTTGATAAGCTGCTGTTTTCACCTTATCAAAAGGCTGCCCGGCATTGATTACTTTAATACGATTAGGATACTTTTCAGCCAGTTGATGATAAGCATCGTAAACCTTTTTGTGAAAATCTATTTCCTCAAGATCTAAACGGTTCTGCTCTCTGCCTTTATTAGCTGCAATTCGGCTCAGACCTTCACCTGGTTCAATATCAAAAAGCAGTGTAAGTTCAGGCATGCAATGTTCGATAGCAAAATCGTTCACTTGATACACTTCATCCATTCCTAACCCACGTGCATACCCTTGATAAGCAAGACTGGAATCGATAAAGCGGTCACATAGCACAATTTTCCCTTCTCGAAGGGCAGGCACTACTTTTTCTACTAAATGCTGTCTTCGGGCTGCCGCGTATAGAAGAGCCTCTGTACGAGCATCCATAGCCGTATGAGAAGTATCCAAAATAACTTCACGGATCTTTTCAGCAATTTCGATTCCGCCCGGCTCCCTTGTTTCAAGCACCTGGTATCCTTCTTCACTCAGTTCTTTTCCCATTGCACGCAGCATGGAAGACTTTCCTGCACCTTCCCCGCCTTCAAATGTTACAAATAATCCTTTCACGACAATTCTCCTTTAACCACTCGCACCCCTGATTCAATTCTTTCATTTTGAAAACGGGCTCCTTGCGCCAGAAGCGACTGGATTTGTTTTCTATGATCATTGGATATACGCTCACCTTTCATAAGCAAAGGAATGCCCGGAGGATATGGAATGACATCTTCAGCTGATACATACCCCACAGCTTGAGACCAGTCAGCCCATTCTGATGGACTGCCTTCCAAATCAGAGTAGCTTATATCTAAGGTTTGAATTTTGGGAAACGATGGTTGGTCTATTTTTATTGTAGCATGCTTTTGTTTGTTTTTTAATTGCGAATCTACACCATTTAAGCGGTGTTTTAAGAGTTCCAGATCCATATGAGGACTTAATCCAAATGTAAGTAATACTTGTTTGGATGTAGCAAGTTCAGGATAGATTTTGAGACTCTCAAGGACTGCAGCTGCATCAAACCCCGTAAGATTTTTAGTTTCCAAAGTCATTTTAAGAGGGTCATCATAATCGGAAAGTGGTTTTACTTCCCAATGACTGGTTGCTTGCTTAAAAATCTGTCTCACTTCATGAATGACAGACAGGGTAGATTGTAATTCGTCTCCCGTTTGTTGTGCTAAAAAATATCTGGCAAGATCAAGACTTGCCATCAGCGGGTAGGATGGGCTGCTCGATTGCAAAAGTTTTAAATAATGCTTCAGTTTAAAAACGGGGAATTGATCCCCCTGGCAATGTAGATACGAACTCATTGTCATCGCTGGAGCCATTTTATGGGCCGATTGAACAACAGCATCTGCTCCAAAACGTAAAGCGGAAGTTGGAAAAGGTGGCCCCAGCTGAAAATGGACTCCGTGAGCCTCATCCACCAGTACGGGAAGATTATGTGCATGACATATTTCCACGACTCGATTTAAATCATATGTACGCCCAAAATAATCCGGGTACGTTAAACAAACAGCTTTCGCATCAGGGTACATTGTAATGGCATGTTGAACCGATTCTGCCGAAAGCTTACTATATCGCCCGGTTTCTACTTCAAATTCAGGAGAGATAAAAACGGGAGAAGCCCCTGCCAGTTCTATCCCATGTAAAACTGACTGATGGCTGTTTCTTTGCACAATGACGATATCTCCACGCTGACATACAGAAAGAATCATCGCTATGTTTCCTGTTGTACTTCCATTCACTAAAAAGAAGGACTCATCACTGCCAAAATATTGGCTGGCTAAATCCTGCGCATCAGCGATTACTCCTTCAGGCGAGTGTAAATCATCAAGTCCGTGGATTTCAGTAGCATCTATAGCTAAAATAGAACTAAAAATCCCTTGCCCTTTGTCCGGCCAT
Source organism: Halobacillus sp. K22 (assembly GCF_052246795.1). Classification (NCBI taxonomy): domain Bacteria; kingdom Bacillati; phylum Bacillota; class Bacilli; order Caryophanales; family Bacillaceae; genus Halobacillus; species Halobacillus sp. K22. The sequence continues at coordinate 35,771 of NZ_JBQQCN010000035.1, forward strand.
ACCTGTCCAAACTTATGACCTGGGACGTGAAAGGAAAAGGGGGCCTGCTTCATATGATGAATTAACGCATCGTAAAGAGGCGTTTGATTTTGATCGTGCACTAGCATTCACCTACTTTTTTATCTCTCATCCTATCGTACCGAAAACCCGGTCCCGGAGCAATTCCATAAAAAAATCACTCCATAATAGATGAAGTGATTATTCTATAGCTGCTAAGCTTTTCTTAAGAAGGGATCATAGACCGATGAGCTTTAGACATTTGATTTACATAAAACTGATATTTAGGATCATCGGCGGACGTCTCTATCATTTCTTTCTCACAAGAAGTACAGATATAAACTCTTAATAAATAGATGCCTTGTTCCGTTTCTTTTGAACATATGCTGCAGCAATCCTTACGAGTCATTCAAATTCCCTCCCCTGTTTCCTTCTAATCTATTAACTAGGTACCCTATCTATTTCTATTATCTCCGAATCTATCATTTCTATACATCCATCAAAAAAAAAGATATAAAAAAACCTTAGAATTTATTCTAAGGTTAACTATTGACGTGGCGGCGTCCTACTCTCACGGGGATCGACCCGACTACCATCGGCGCTGAAGAGCTTAACTTCTGTGTTCGGCATGGGAACAGGTGTGACCTCTTCGCCTTCACCACCACATCATATAT